>JBPCUI010000386.1:0-5560 GCA_051011235.1 Flavobacteriaceae bacterium | reverse complement strand
CTGCCTTGGCAATGGGGCCAGAATTGGTTTTGGTGAAGTGCGGACTCAACTTCTTCCGGCATAGTACATTACCAAGACCTAAAAATCATTAAAGAAGTGCTTTTCAACGATCATATACGAACGCTTATCGTTTTTCGTTATGGAGTAGGATGGTTTTGGCATAGCTATTGAAAATAACCTCCCAAACCATAAAGCAACATACCATGAAAAAGGCATTATTTATTTTGACGATTATTCTTTTTTTAGCATCATGCGGTGGTGTTAAAAGAACTCAGGAGGCAGTTAATTCAGGGAATTATATACAGGCTATTAACCGGGCCATAAACAATTTGGCCGAAAATAAGACCAAAAAGTCTCACCAGCCTTATATCATTCTGCTGGAAGACGCCTTTGAAAAATATACACAGAGGGAAATTGAAAATATCCGTTTTCTGGAAAAGGATGGAAATCCGGCTAATTTTGAAGCGATTTACAATTCGTATTCATCATTGAAACAAATTCAGGAAAGAATCCGGCCTCTATTGCCACTTCCTATCTTTGAAGAAAACAGGAATGCGGATTTTTATTTTGGAGACTATGATAGTCAGCTTTTAGCAGCAAAGACTAATCTATCTGAATATCTGTACGCCCACGCCAGTAATTTGTTGGTAAATGCTACGTACAAACAAGATTTCAGACAGGCGTATGAAGATTTCAAATACCTGGAGGAGATCAACCCCGGTTATTCGGATACAAAGGAGAAAATGGAATCTGCCTACAACAAAGGACTGGATTACGTTAAAGTTAATGTGATCAATGATACCGAGCAGATAGTTCCACAAAGGTTGGAAGAGGAGCTTTTAAATTTTAATACCTTAGGACTCAATGACCTGTGGACTCAATATCACACCAATCCCCTCAAAGACATCAAGTACGACTACGAAATGCAGGTGGCTTTTAGAGATATCAGCATTAGCCCGGAACAAATAAGGGAAAAGCAACTTATTCAGGAGAAGCGTATCCGGGACGGATTTGATTATGTATTAGACGACAACGGGAATGTAATGAAAGACAGCCTTGGCAATGATATCAAAGTTGATCGATTTAAGAATATACAATGCAATTTTTATGAATTCACACAATTTAAAGCTGCACAGGTAGTAGGAAACGTGAGCTACATAGATCTTAGCAGCAAACAACAATTGAATTCTTATCCATTGTCAAGTGAATTCGTCTTCCAGCATGTCTATGCCAACTATCAGGGCGATAAGAGGGCCATTGAAACTGATCTTATGCCTCTTTTACAAGTAACCCCAGTGCCATTCCCATCCAATGAACAAATGGTTTATGAGGCTGGTGAAGACCTCAAATCGAGATTAAAAGAAATTATTGTAAGGCATAAATTCCAATAGAAAACTAAAACCCGGGCCAGTTGGTCCGGGTTTCTTTTACAAATAAGGCTGTAAATCCAATTCGGTTATTGCACCGTGCGAAGTATGCACGGCAACTTTACCTTCCTTTAAAAGCAATAGCTGTGGAGATTCATGACGTACCTCGTATCGCTCTGCAATTTCATTCGATATAGCCCTGTTTCTGTGTATGTCCAGAAAAAACAGATCTACATCCTCTTCGCTTAAAGTATATCCTTTAGTAAACATATTTAAAACCATACTGCTAATTCCGCAGCTTGTTGAGTGCTTGTAAATAATCTGGGGTTTCTCAAAGGATTTTTGGTTCATATCATCCAACTGATCCGGCTCAACTAAAGAAATCCAGGCCAGTCTGGATTCAGCCGAATTATCAAAATGATTCCCAAAAAGTTTTTCAAAAAATCCCATATTGCTATTTGAAACTGTTAGTCACCTATTAAGTGATTTCCTAACAAACTGCCGAATTGTCCTTTAATTATAGGGTTTTTCAGACATTTTGTCTGTTTCTCACTAATGGTAAGATTGTTGACTTTGTTATCCAAAATTAAGGATAAAGAAAATAATATAAGGGATCATGAATATTAACAATTTCACCATAAAATCACAAGAAGCCATACAAATGGCTCAGCAAATCGCTCAGGGCTTGCAACACCAGCAGGTGGAAAATGAGCATTTGTTCAAGGCAGTATCTGATGTAGATGAGAATGTTTTGCCCTTCATTTTGAAAAAGCTGAACGTCAATATCACATTGGTAAATCAGATACTTGAAAGCGAACTAAACAACTTCCCGAAAGTATCCGGTGGAGATCTGATGTTTTCAAATCAGGCTGGTAAAACTCTGAATGAAGCCTCGATTACCGCAAAAAAAATGCAGGACGAGTATGTTTCAATTGAACATCTGATACTCGCCATCTTTAAATCGAAAAGCAAGATAGCGCAGATCCTGAAAGATCAGGGCGTTACAGAAAAGGATTTATTAGCGGCTATTACTGATTTGCGTAAAGGAGGCCAGGTTACCTCCCAGAGCGCCGAAGAAACTTATAATTCACTGAATAAATATGCGCGAAACCTCAATGAACTGGCAGATGGTGGTAAACTAGATCCGGTTATTGGGCGCGATGAGGAAATCAGACGAATACTTCAAATTCTATCGAGGCGAACTAAGAACAACCCAATGTTAGTGGGCGAGCCTGGCACAGGTAAAACGGCGATTGCCGAAGGCCTGGCTCATCGGATAATCCAGGGCGATGTACCTGAAAACCTAAAAGACAAGGTGATCTATTCCTTAGACATGGGGGCCTTGATCGCCGGAGCCAAATACAAAGGTGAATTTGAAGAACGCCTCAAAGCGGTCATTAAAGAGGTTACTGGTTCAGATGGGAATATAGTGTTATTCATAGATGAAATTCATACGCTGATAGGTGCCGGTGGCGGACAAGGGGCCATGGATGCTGCAAATATTCTAAAGCCTGCACTTGCGAGAGGTGAATTAAGGGCAATTGGCGCTACTACATTAGATGAGTATCAAAAGTATTTTGAGAAAGACAAGGCACTCGAGCGAAGGTTTCAAAGAGTCACGGTAGACGAGCCAGACACAGAAAGTGCAATATCAATACTTCGGGGCCTCAAAGAGAAATACGAAGCACATCATAAAGTTCGTATTAAAGATGAGGCCGTAATCGCTGCTGTAGAATTGTCTCAACGCTACATCACTAACAGATTTTTGCCCGATAAAGCAATTGATCTTATGGACGAGGCTGCATCTAAGTTGCGAATGGAGATCAACAGCAAACCGGAAGAACTCGATGTCCTGGACCGCCGGATAATGCAGCTGGAGATAGAAATTGAGGCGATAAAAAGGGAAGATGACAAAGAAAAACTAAAAGCCCTGAATATTGATCTGGCCAATTTTAAAGATGAAAGAAACGAGGTTTTTGCCCAGTGGGAAAGTGAAAAGACTGTTGTAGATAATATCCAAAAGACCAAACAGGATATTGAAAATTTTAAAATGGAGGCAGAACGGGCAGAGCGCAACGGGGATTATGGAAAAGTTGCCGAATTGCGCTATGGAAAGATCAAGGAGGCTCAGGGACAGCTGGATGCACTCCAAAAAGAACTCACAGAACAACAAAGCAAGGGCACCCTTATTAAAGAAGAAGTGACCAATGAGGATATCGCAGAAGTGGTTGCCAAATGGACGGGGATACCCGTTACCAAAATGCTTCAGAGCGAACGGGAAAAACTTCTCAGTTTGGAAGAAGTAATGCACAAGCGCGTGGTTGGGCAGAATGAGGCCATCGAAGCCGTTTCTGACGCGATCAGAAGAAGCAGAGCAGGCCTTCAGGATGCGAAGCGCCCCATTGGTTCCTTTTTATTCCTGGGGACAACTGGAGTGGGTAAGACTGAGCTTGCCAAGACTCTGGCGGCTTACCTCTTCGACGATGAAAATGCAATCACCAGGATAGATATGAGCGAATATCAGGAAAGGCATGCAGTTAGCAGGCTTGTAGGTGCACCTCCCGGCTATATTGGCTATGAGGAAGGCGGGCAACTAACCGAAGCTGTTAGACGAAAGCCTTATTCGGTTCTATTGTTAGACGAAATAGAAAAAGCGCATCCGGATACCTTTAATATTTTGCTACAGGTCCTCGATGAAGGAAGGCTAACAGATAGCAAGGGGAGAGTTGCTGACTTTAAGAACACCATAATCATCATGACCAGCAATATAGGCAGCCATATAATTCAGGAAAAATTTGAAGACAGCAGTGATATTTACAGCGCTACAGAGGCAGCCAGGATTGAGGTGATGGGTCTGTTGAGAAAAACAATCCGACCGGAATTTCTCAACAGAATAGACGACATTATAATGTTTACTCCTTTAAATAAAACGGATATTACAGAGATCGTCCGTCTTCAGCTGAAACTGCTTAAAAAAGTGGTGGCTAAGCAGCATATCACCATCGACGCTACCGAAGAGGCTATTCTATATCTGGCTGAAAAAGGTTATGATCCTCAATATGGAGCAAGGCCCATAAAACGTGTAATTCAAAAGGAGGTACTCAATAACTTGTCTAAGGAATTACTCAGTGGAAAAATCAAACCCGAGAGCATTGTTCTGATCGACTCATTCAATGATCAACTTGTTTTTAGGAATCAAAATGAGCTCGTAGAATAGGCTTTATCTCATCTTTCAAACAAGTACCCTGGTTTTTAATAGACACCGGGGTATTTTTTTTTGAATATATACCATACAGTATATAGATTTTCTATATTCGTATTAAATTCCACCCTATGACCACCAAAGCCGAACGGACTACCGCTTACATTATTGAAACGGTTGCGCCAATTTTCAACAAGCACGGCTATGTGGGCACTAGTATGAGCGATCTGACTGATGCCACGGGGCTTACGAAGGGTGCGATTTACGGCAATTTTGAGAACAAAGAAGCCCTGGCACTTGCCGCCTTCGAATACAACAGTATAAAACTCCTGAATGCGCTCGATGAATGTATGGCGGCTAATGGGAGTGCCATTAAAAGATTGTCCGTACTTACAAATTTTTACAGGCACTACGACAAGTTCACCGAAGATCTGGGTGGGTGTCCGGTTTTAAATGTGGGGGTGGATGCCAACCACAACAATAAGTTGCTTTCGAGCGCAGCGAAGGAAACTGTCAGGACAATCGAAGGAAAAATAGCCCTGGTTCTGGAAGACGGTATTCGCAATAACGAAATCAAACTACCTGTACCCCCTCTGCAATTTGCCAAACAACTATTTACAATGATACAGGGTGCAGTGGCAATGGCTACTATTTCCAATGACAGGAAATACCTGATCAACACCATCGCATACCTCGATGTACTTATTGCAAGAGAGCTAAAAAAGTAGGTCGACTAATTCCCCACTACCCTAAAGATCCAGGTATCTCCCTTGTAGCGTCCGTTAAACTGGCTGTCGCGGGCTTTTCTTGCTTCCTGCATGCTGTTGTAACGTTCTAAGTAAACGTAATTGTATTTGTTAGCGCTCCTGAAGAACGATTTAGGTTCTATACCCATATCACTTAGTGTTTTCATAAATGCCTCGTAGTAGCGCTTTGTTCCGAAAACATTGGCCACCAGGTAGTAACCTGGCTGTAAGCCATCTTCAGAAAC
>JBPCUI010000385.1:0-7565 GCA_051011235.1 Flavobacteriaceae bacterium | reverse complement strand
TTTTTTAAAGGGTTATGTGTATTTTTAGCACGATGACCTTTTTAACCTTTTTTCTTTTTACCGCATTTGTTGCGGTATATGCCACCTGGAAACTTCGGAAAGACAGGCTTCAAACCCAGGACGGCTATTTTTTAGGCGGCAGATCACTCACCGGTATTGTAATCGCCGGATCTCTCTTACTAACCAATATCTCGACCGAACACCTGGTGGGTATGAATGGTTCTGCCTATAAAAATGGGGCCATTATTATTGCGTGGGAAGTTACTTCGGCTATAGCGTTGGTAGTCGCTGCACTTTACTTTGCACCGCGTTACCTCAAGATGGGGCTAACCACAATACCACAATTCCTGGAAGAGCGATTCGACGGACTCACAAGAACACTGATCGCTTTGCTGCTTATCATCTCATTTGTGGCCACGCTTTTACCCATTGTTTTATATACAGGTGCATTAAATATTGAGGCAATTTTTGAAATTTCAAATCTTGTAGGTATCAGTCAGGAAAAAGGGATCTGGCTTACTATTTGGGTGGTTGGCAGTATCGGGGCGGTTTATGCCATCTTCGGGGGGCTTAAAATGGTGGCCTATACAGATACCATCAATGGAATTGGATTACTCATCGCTGGATTGCTTGTCCCGATTATTGCCATTTGGAACATAGGCGACGGCAATATGATTGCCGGCACGCAGGAGGTTTTTAGTAACAGTCCGGATAAATTTAATATTGTGAGCAGGGAATCGGGTATTGGACAAGGTGCCAGGTCGGCCATTTTGCCCTTTGAAGTACTTTTTACCGGACTGATAATCAATCAGATCTATTTCTGGGCTATGCACCAGTCTATTATCCAGAGGGTCCTGGGTGCGGTTAGCCTGAAGGAAGCCCAGAAAGGCCTTCTTTTCACTGGTCTTCTCAAGATATTGGTACCCTTAGTAATTGTATTCCCCGGCATTATCGGTTTCTATTATTTTGGAGACAGTCTGTACGATCAACCGGATCTGGTTTATCCTAAATTAGTTAAAATGGTACTCCCGGCCTGGTTAACAGGTTTTTTCGTGGCCGTTATGATGGGTGCCATTCTAACCACCTTCAACAGTGCCTTAAACAGCGCTGCCACAATTTTCAGCCTCGGCATCTACAAGCGCTACATCAATAATAAAGCTTCGGAAAGACGACTCGTATTTACTGGAAAAATAAGTTCGGCCATACTCGCTTTTTTTGCTATTGGTATCGCTCCTTTTGTGGCAAACGCACCTGAAGGTCTATACCAGCTGTTACAGCAGTTAAACGGAATCTTTTTCATCCCGATGGCCTCGGTCATAATTGCAGGATTCTTGTTTCCGAGAGTTACGGCAAGAGGTGCTAAAGCAGGTCTTTTTTTCGGACTTTTCTTCTATATAATTACTTACTATATCCTGGTGGTAGACCTTCATTTTGTACATCTGTGGGGCATCGAATTCGTACTTAACATTCTGGTGATGCACCTGGCTTCCCAACCAAAATCGGCCGTAAAAAAAATTGTGATACCGGATGCCGGGATACTCGACATAAGACCCTGGAAATACGCCAGGTCATTCGGTGCTTTTCTGGTCATTTTCACTATTATTTTGTACCTTTTACTTGGAAATGTATGATATGGATAAAGTTTTTAGAAATTACAAAGCGACAGATATAAAGGCCTCAGTACGAGAGCACTATCGAAAAATGCGGTCCAGACAAACACTGGCATACGTCCGATCGATGCACGATAAATACCTCCGTTTCGACAGACCGATGAGGCTATGGGATGCCATGGGTCATCTAAATGACCTGATCGACGTGAGTGATCCGGATCTGGATCTTCCTAACATACAGCATCTTCTCCAGAGTGCAGAAGCTATTCGAGAGGACGGCAGACCCGACTGGATGCAGTTGGTAGGCCTTATACACGATTTGGGTAAAGTAATGTTCCTGTGGGGCAGCGATGAAGACGGCACCAGCCAGAATGAGCAGTGGGGAATGGTTGGCGATGTTTTTGCGGTGGGATGTGCACTTCCGGAAAGCTGTGTTTACCCCGAATTCAATAAACTTAATCCAGACATGGATAATCCGGAGTATAGTTCCGAAATCGGTATTTACAGCAAAGGATGTGGCCTGGACGCCCTGGAGCTTGCCTGGGGCCATGATGAATACTTATATCGGGTATTGGATAACCATCAAGAAAATACGCTCCCAAAAGCGGGAATGGTAATGATACGTTATCATTCTTTCTACCCCTGGCATTCCGGTGGAAGCTATTCCCAGTTTCTAAATGAGGATGACGAACAATACCTTCGTTGGATCAAGGATTTCAACCAGTATGATCTTTATACCAAAAGCGATACAATTTTCGAATTGGATGAATTAAAAGAATATTATGCACCTATTGCCAGTAAGTACCTCGGCGATGTTCCTATAAACTGGTAAGAATCACAGTTTTAATCGCTTATTATGTTCATGTAGGATCAGATGATTTTGGTAAACCTTAACATGTTATTATGATGAAAATCATTAATTTAGAGAGAGTTAGTAGCTATTTTTGTTTATCCTTCACCTAAAAACTATGAAAATGATTCCTAAAGCAACACAGATCGCGAAGAATTACGGGAAGATTGCAGCAATATTACTCCTTGCAGCTGTTTTAGTACCCGTTAATGATGTAAAGGCGTTTCAGGACGTCCCGCAACAAGAAATGACGTTTAAGCAGTATAAAGGTGAAATTTTGGACAGCCAGACCAAAGCCCCTTTAATTTTTGCAAATGTTGCACTTGAGGGTACAAACATAAGTACAGTAACCAATACAGAGGGGAAGTTTTTATTAAAAGTTCCGGAAAAGACTGCTAACGCTAATGTTCTCGTTTCCTTTTTGGGTTATAAGACAAAAATTATTCCCTTGAATCAAATGAGGGCCAACAAGAACAAGATCGGCCTAGATGTGTCTATCACTCAATTGGCAGAGGTCAATGTCAGCATTCCTAAAAGTGCAGAAAAATTAGTTCGGGAGACGCTGGCCAGAAAAGGTGAAAATTATTTCAATGACCCAACTTTTATGACGGCCTTTTATCGGGAGACAATTAAAAAGAGGAGAAGAAATGTTTCGCTTTCTGAGGCAGTCGTAAATATTTATAAAACACCTTACAACTCTTCCAGACGAGATGCAGTGCAACTTTACAAAGCACGCAAAAGTACGGATTACAGTAGATTGGATACTGTGGCTCTAAAATTACAAGGTGGCCCTTTCAACGCATTATATGTGGATATTATGAAGTATCCGGAATATATTTTTGACAGTGAACGAATTTCGGATTACAGATTTAGCTTTGACAGGTCGACGCGGATTAATGACAAATTGATATTTGTAGTCAATTTCATTCAACGACCCGATATAACCGTACCTCTGTACAAGGGTAAACTTTATATCGATGCGGACAAAAAAATACTGACCAGTGCTATTTACTCCCTGAATATTACGGATAAGGCTCAAGCCAGTAAAATGTTCGTTCGAAAAAAACCCAGAAATGCCAGAGTTTATCCGAATGAGGTAGCGTACCGTGTTGACTACAGGGAGAAAGACGGGCGTTGGTACTACGGATATAGCAACGTATTAATGGAATTCAAGGTAAACTGGGACAAAAAGCTATTTAATTCTGTCTACAGCATGACCGCTGAAATGGCTGTGACAGATTGGGCTAAAAATACCGATGGTACATTTCCAAAAAGTAAGGAGAGGATCAAATCAACCATAATCATGAGCGATGAGTCGATTGGTTTCTCAGATCCGGATTTCTGGGGAGAGTACAACATCATTGAACCGGAAAAATCCATTGAATCTGCTATCAAGAAAATTCAGCGTCAATTAAAGCGGACCAAAACAGACGGTGGTGCTTCAGCACCCTGATAAGAAGTTAATGACCAAAAAGATCGGCCCTGTTGTGGCCGATCTTTTTTAGTTTACCGACCTGCCTAAGCCACCAATAAGAAAATTACGGTATTATGAACAATTGTTTATAACTATAGTTTATAAACTGTTAATTTGTTTTTATTTCTAAAATTTGGATATAGCTACTAAATCCTCTATATTTATTTCATGGTTTTAAGGATAAGCCTGTCTAGGGCCGATCTGTATGACCATTGTAAAGTTGACGTTCTTTATATTGTTGTTTAATCGATTAGGAAGAGGAGGTAACTTGTTACCAAACCGGAATAAACGGTGAGCATAAAGAAGGGGGCTGTCGCTTTCCGGACACTATGTGAGTACTTTTGGTTTAAAAATGAAATTTCGGTTTTATATTTAAAATGAAAGCACAAAAATGACGAGAAGAAATCTTTAGTAGTTGCTCGATTTAATAGTTGAGGCGAAAGAGGTTTTAAACGTTGAATCAGCAGGCGAATGCAATCAATGGTTGCGGTGTAGTACCTCGGTACAACACAAAAAGTTTGCAAGCTGTTTCTAGAAAGCCATATCAATGTACCCGTTACAATGATATGGCTTTTGTCTTTTAAATATCTTCTTCAATCTTGGCTGTAAAGTTTCCCTTTAGCGTCTGATATGACGTGCGTAAAATTGTATATTTGCTGCTCTTAAAGGATAATCGATCAATTTTATGCCCAACATTGTCTACACCAAAACTGATGAAGCACCAGCTTTGGCTACCCAGTCTTTTTTACCTATCGTTAAAGCCTATACCAAAACGGCCGAAATTGAGGTAATAACCAAGGATATTTCGTTATCGGGTAGAATTCTGGCTACATTTCCCGAGTTTTTAAAAGATAATCAACACTTTTCCGATGACCTCAGCTTCCTTGGAGAATTAGCCAAGAACCCAGATGCCAACATCATTAAATTGCCCAATATCAGTGCATCGATCCCTCAGCTAAAAGAAGCCATTAAAGAACTGCAATACAAAGGCTATGCATTACCCGATTATCCGGACGAGCCCGGATCCCCTGAGGAAAAAGAGATCAAATCCAAATATGACAAGATAAAAGGCAGTGCCGTAAACCCGGTATTGCGCGAGGGAAACTCCGATCGGCGCGCTCCTAAACCCATCAAGAATTACGCTAAGAAAAATCCGCATTCCATGGGAGCCTGGTCATCTGGCTCGAACACGCATGTGGCTACTATGAGTGAAGGCGATTTCAAATCGAATGAAAAGTCGGTCACCATTAAAGAATCAACCTCACTCAGGATCGAGTTAAAGCCCAGCAACGGTGCTATTGAGATATTAAAGGACGAGGTGGCTGTGCTACAAGGTGAAATTGTAGATGCTACTGTAATGAGTAAGGAGGCCTTGTTGAAATTCCTAAAATCTCAGATGAGAGACGCAAAGGAAGGTGGGGTTCTATTCTCAGTACACCTGAAAGCCACCATGATGAAAGTCTCGGATCCCATCATATTTGGACATGTATTAGAGACCTATTTCCAGGAAGTCTTTGAAAAATATACGGATACTTTTGAAGAATTAGGTATAAGCTCAAGAGATGGACTGGAAAGCCTTCTGGAAGACATCAAGAAATTGCCTAAAGGCAAGCGAATGGGTATTGAGAATGATATCAAAAAAGCACTTATTGATGGCCCGGATCTGGCAATGGTCAACTCGGATAAAGGAATCACAAATTTACATGTACCCAGTGATGTTATCATCGATGCATCTATGCCGGCAATGATCCGAAGCAGCGGACAGATGTGGAATGCTAAGGGCCAACTGCAAGACACCAAAGCAATTATTCCGGACAGCAGTTATGCCGGGATATATGAAGCGACAATCGATTTTTGCAAGGAACACGGCGCTTTTGACCCAACAACCATGGGAACGGTACCCAATGTAGGTCTAATGGCCCAAAAAGCAGAGGAATACGGTTCACATGACAAAACCTTCGAAATTGCCAAAAACGGGATTGTCCGTGTGGTAGATAACAGCAATGATGAGGTACTCATGGAACACCGGGTTCTAACTGGTGATATTTGGAGAATGTGCCAGGTAAAAGACGCACCTATTCGCGATTGGATTAAATTGGCGGTCAGCAGGGCAAAATCTTCAGCTACTCCGGCAATTTTCTGGTTGGATAAGGCCCGTGCCCACGATGCAGAGCTTATAAAAAAGGTAAATAACTATCTTCCCGAACTGGATACAAAGGACTTAGATCTTCGTATCCTCTCCCCTATTGAAGCAACAAATCATACATTAAAGCGAATAAAAGAAGGTAAGGATACCATATCGGTTTCAGGTAATGTGTTACGAGACTATTTAACAGATCTCTTCCCCATCCTCGAGGTAGGGACAAGTGCTAAGATGCTTTCAATAGTTCCGTTGATGAATGGTGGCGGTCTTTTTGAAACGGGTGCAGGTGGTTCTGCGCCAAAGCACGTAGAACAGTTCCTGGAAGAAGGACATCTCCGCTGGGATTCACTGGGTGAGTTTCTGGCCCTGGGAGTATCCTTGGAGTTCTTTGGTGAAAAATACAACAATCAAAAGGCGATTATTCTATCCACTACCCTGGATGAAGCCACAGAAGAATTTCTGGACAACAACAGATCTCCCTCGCGCAAAGTTGGCGAATTGGATACTCGCGGGAGTCATTTTTACCTGGGATATTACTGGGCTAAGGCACTTGCCCGCCAGGATAAGGACCAGGAATTAAAGGAAATTTTCACTGCCGTGGCCAGCCAATTTGACAAACAGCAGGAAACAATCCTCAATGAACTTCTGGAGGCACAGGGAAATCCGCAAAATGTTGGCGGATATTATAAACCGGACGACTTGCTGGCGTCAAAGGCTATGAGACCCAGCAGCACTTTAAACTCTATCCTGGAAGGTATCTGAAAGAGTTATCCGACATAGCTCCTGTTAAATAAGCGTTTTTTCTTCTTCGGTCGATTGTTTATATCCAAGTTTATCTATATTTAGAAAAACTTGCATGAATGAGGCGATCAATCAGGCACTTGTTGCTTCCTTTATTTATATTATTTCTTTCCGGTTTACAAGCACAGCAGAGATATACCCTGAGTGGAACAATTTCTGAAGGATCCAGTAACGAATCCCTGATCGGAGTTACCCTTTTGGTAGCTGAACTTCGAACAGGGGTAACGACCAACGAATACGGATTTTACTCCCTTACACTACCAGAAGGTGAGTACGAAATACGAATTACTTCATTAGGCTATGAGGATATCGTTCGGACGATAGATTTGAATCAAAATCTGAAAATCAATTTCCTGATGAAGGAACGTCCGGAACAACTGGAAGAGGTTATTCTAACTGAAGATGCCGAGAAAATCAATATACGTAAACCTCAGATGAGTGTTAACACCCTATCTGCGCAAACCATTAAAGATATTCCCGTTGTACTTGGCGAGGCAGACGTTGTAAAATCCCTCTTGCTGCTCCCCGGAGTTACCAGCGCAGGCGAAGCTTCTTCCGGATTTAATGTCCGCGGTGGTGCTGCCGACCAGAATCTGATATTACTCGATGAGGCGATTATTTTTAACTCTTCACACCTGTTTGGATTCTTCTCTGTATTTAATCCGGATGCGATAAAAGATGTTAAGC
>JBPCUI010000384.1:0-23130 GCA_051011235.1 Flavobacteriaceae bacterium | reverse complement strand
TACCAAGGTTGCATATTTCACGTTAACTACAGAAATACGGTACACGAGAACACATGAGAACACAAAATACCGTGCTTTTGCTGGCACTTCTATTTATTGTATTCCGGGGAACCTCCCAGGGATCTGAAATCTACACTCACGATCAAAAAGAATACCAGGAAGCCCTTGAACTGTATCACAACAAGCAGTATCAGGCGGCTCAGACTATTTTTGAAGAAGTTAAAACCCGGACCAATGACGAAGAAACCCGCGCTAACAGTGCCTATTATGCGGCAAATGCGGCTATTCGTCTAAATCAGCTGGGAGCAGATCGTCTGATGGAGGACTTTGTTGCTCAGTACCCTACTTCTACTAAAAGAAATTCGGCATATTTAGACGTTGCCGATTACTACTTCGAGAATGGCCGCTATCCTTATGCGCTTAAATGGTATAAGAAAACAGATCAGAATTCGGTACCTGCAAAAGAGAAGGAACGGTTTAATTTTAACATGGGTTATTCATTGTTTGCGTCCAAAAAAACCGAGGAAGCGGAGCGATATTTAAGCAGAGTTTCTACTTCTGGCACTTATGGACAGCAGGCCAAATACTACCTCGGTTATATCGCATACCAGCAAGATGACTACGAAGGGGCAAATGAACGTTTTAACCAAATTTCGGATCAACAGGAGCTTTCTGAAAAACTCTCCTACTATCAGGCCGATATGAATTTTAAGCTTGGTAATTTCCAGGAGGCTATTGATCTGGCAAAGAAACAATTGCCAAAATCCGATCGGCGTGAAGTTTCAGAGCTAAACAAGATCATCGGGGAGAGTTATTTCAATCTCGATCAATATGCCGAAGCAATCCCTTACCTGGAGGCCTATAAAGGCAAAAGGGGTAAATGGAGCAACACGGATTATTATCTGCTGGGATACTGCTATTATAAGCAAGGCGATTACGCCAATGCAATTCAGCAATTTAACAAGATCATAGGCGGAACCAACAGTGTCTCACAAAATGCTTATTACCACCTGGCGGAGTGTTATTTGAAACTCGATAAAAAACAAGAGGCACTCAATGCCTTCAGGAATGCCTCACAAATGGAGTTCAGTGAGGAAATTGCCAAGGATGCATCTTTGAACTACGCAAGGCTTAGTTATGAAATAGGGAATGCTTATGAGCCTGTACCGCAGGTGCTTAAAGCCTACCTGGATCGATATCCCAAAAATTCCAATAAGCAGGAAATTCAGGAGCTGCTTGTAGATTCATACATAACTTCCAAAAATTTTATGGGAGCAATGGAATTGCTTGAAGCAAACAGAAGCTTTGCGAGCAAGAGCACATACCAAAAAGTATCATTTTACAGGGGATTAGAACTATATGTGGATGCAGACTTTAGCGCGGCAATCGAAGTATTTGAAAAATCTTTGAACGCCGCCGCCGATGAATACTTTACGGCCAGGGCTTTATACTGGAAGGCGGAAGCAGCTTATAATTTAAATCGTTACGAAGATGCGCTTAACGACTTCCAGGCGTATGGGCAGATAGCATATGCAAAAAATACAGCGGAATACCAGGATCTGGCCTACAATTTGGGTTATACCAATTTTAAATTGAAGAATTACAATGAGGCAGCCAGTAATTTTAAGGCATATCTTTCATCGGGTACCAAAGCCGCCAACAGGAATGACGCTGCAATGAGACTGGGCGATAGTTATTTTGTTACAGGAAATTATCATAATGCCATCAACTCGTACAAAACTGTTGTTCAAAATGCTGGCTCCAAAAGAGACTATGCCTCCTATCAGATTGCTATGAGCAATGGATTTGTAGGCAATACAAAGGCAAAAATTGACGAATTGAATTCCTTTATCTCACGATACCCAAATTCAAATCTTAAGGATGATGCACTCTTCGAACTGGGAAGCACCTATATTAGATCCGATCAGGAAAATAACGGATTGCAGGCTTACGATCGGTTGATTCAGGAATACCAGAAGAGCAAATTGGTACCCCAGGCTCTGCTAAGACAGGGGCTTGTTCACTACAATGCAAATAGAAATGAGGAGGCTCTCGGGAAATTAAAGACAGTAGTACGCCTTTATCCCGACAGCCAGGAGGCGGTGCAGGCCGTAACCACGGCAAAACTTATCTATGTGGATCTCGGACGGGTAAGTGAGTATGCGAATTGGGTTAAAAGCCTCGATTTTGTGGAGGTAAGCGATTCGGAACTCGAGCTGGCGAGCTACGAATCTGCGGATAAAAAGTACCTGGAAGGAAATACCAATGCGGCAATAAAAGGATTTCAAAACTATATCAAAGATTTTCCGAATGGAGTTCATGCAATTGAGGCTAATTTCAGGTTGGCCCAGCTTTTATTCGCAAAAGGAGATAAGAATGAAGCCCGTGTGTATTTTCAGTTTGTCGCGGACAAAGGGATAAACCGGTATTCCGAACAGGCGCTTACACGAATCTGTGAAATATATGTTGGGGAAGACCAGTACATAGAGGCATTGCCTTATTTATTACGACTTGAGGATACCGCTGAAATTCAACAGAACATCACCTTTGCGCGATCCAATCTTATGAAGGCATATTATATGCAGAATAATGATAGGGAAACTATTTCTTATGCCGAAAAAGTACTTGCTACTACTAGTATTGACGACAGGATTAAAAGCGATGCCTACGTTATGATAGCCAGGTCGGCTATAAGGACAGGCGATGAAGATAAAGCGGAATTGGCTTATCGTGAGGTGCTGAAAATTGCCAAGGGACGACTTGCAGCTGAGTCGCTGTACTACGATGCCTATTTTAAAAATAAAAACTCCCGGTTTGAAGATTCCAATGCATCTGTCCAAAAGCTTGTAAAGGACTTTGCGGCGTACAAAGAATGGGGTGCAAAGGGCCTCATTTTGATGGCTAAGAATTTTTACGCTCTGGACGACGCCTTCCAGGCAACTTATATATTGGAAAATGTTGTGTCCAATTTTAAAGAATTTCCAGAGATTGTAGCCGACGCAGAAACAGAGCTCAGTATTATCAAATCAAAAGAAGCACAGAGAAACTCGGATGTATATCCTGATGAGAACTAAAGAAGACTCGAAAATGATCAAGTACTGGATAGTATTTTCAATTTGCCTTATTACTACTGCGGTAATGAGGTCACAAGAGGATGACAATATCGGAACTGAAACAGTAACCGTAATTAAGTCCTATACCCCTTCAGTTTCAGATGCTTTTAAGATTAAGGCAGTACCGGAGCTCAATGACTCAATAGTTCAGCAAAAAAAGGATATTCAATACAGTATTTTCTCGGTACCCGTTGCGTCGACATTCAGTCCAGAAAAGGGAAAAGCTACTCCGGTGCAAAAGAGCAGCCCGGAAAAATTGTACAATACTTCAGTTAGAGCAGCATTGGGAAATTTCAGCAATGCCTTGCTCGACTTCTACACAAGCAGAGATATTGACCGGGGAGACAAAAGGCTGGATCTCGGTCTTAATCACTTATCGTCAAGGGGGGATATTGATAATACCCCACTGAATTCTGATTTTTATGATACAGAATTAAATACCTCCTATGTTCAGAAAGAGAGAGACTGGGAGTGGTCTGCCAAATTAGGCCTTCAACATCAGTTGTACAATTGGTACGGCCTGCCGGAAAACGTGTTTGATGAGGCAACTGTCCTGTCCATTGATGAAAAACAGAATTATTATAAAGCACAGCTGGCGGGCGGATTGTCTATGGAAGATGGTGTCTTCAGAAATGGAGAGTTACTTTACCGAAGATTTTGGGACGCAGTGAAATCCGGAGAAAACAGGTTTGTTCTTGCGCCTGCAATTGAAGTGCCGCTCAATGAAGCGAATTTAGAAGTGAAAGCAAAACTCGATTATGTAGGGGGTAGTTTTGATAATGCCACCCTGAATAATACTACTAACAATCCTCCTATAGATTACGGACAACTGCAGTTTGGTTTAAGTCCGAGTATCATTATCCTCAGAGATGATCTGGTCCTCAGACTTGGGGCAAATATTGTTTATGGTCTGGAGACAGAAAATAGCGACAGCAATTTCTATCTCTATCCTGCGGTTACTGCTTCCTATCGGATTAGCGAGGAGTTGGCCATAGTTTACGGAGGTATTGAAGGTCAACTAAGGCAGAATTCCTATTATGATTTTGTCGAGGAAAACCCATTTGTATCCCCCACACTTACTATTCAGCCTACGGATGAGCAATACAATGCCCACCTGGGCCTGCGCGGGCAGTTACTACCATTCTTGAGCTATAATGTTAAGGCTTCTTATGCTGCTGAAAACCGGCGCCCTCTTTTTATTCTCAATCCGATAAATACATTCAGGAATGACGAAAAAGGATATAATTTTGGCAACTCTTTTCAGGTATTTTATGATGATATTCGAACAACTGGATTATTTGCGGAAATTAATGTAGACGTGAACAGAAGTTTCTCTTTCCGTTTGAACGGGGAATTTTTTAACTACAGTACTGAAACGGATAACCCGGCATGGAACTTACCTGAGATGAAGGGATCTTTGTTCCTGGACTACCAGGTTAACGAACAGTGGTCTTTTGGAGCGAATTTGTTTTATATAGGGGAAAGAGAGGACTTTAGCTCGGTAGCACTGGAAAATACGATACCATCTGATTTCCCTTCAACACTGTTAACACTCGATAGTTATTTTGACGCCAACGTGCACCTGGGATATAATGTCAATGATCAGCTTTCAATTTTTGTAAGGGCTAATAATCTGGCTAATAATCAGTACGAACGCTGGGCCAATTTTAGAGTTCAGAGTTTCCAGGTTCTGGCGGGGGTTTCCTATAAGTTCGATATGTAGTTATGAAATCAGCTGGTTATAAAGAAAAAACTAGCCATTACTAAGAAACTGTTTCCGAACGGACAAGGTGGGCAACACAGGACGGTGATCCATTTTTTATGCCTTTAAACGTCGGATTTACAATGCATTGCAATAATTGTTTAATTTGGGCATTATACTAGTAATAGTAGGTTATGTTGAAGTCCTACAGACATATTAGCTCATTCATAATTTTGCTTTTTAGCTTTTGGGCCGGAGCGCAGGACCTGATTCCGAATGCCAGCTTTGAGCGTTGCAACCTCTGTCCGACTAAACTCGGAAGTTTTGACGAGGATGTTATCCATTGGAGCGCACCTACTTTAGGATCTACCGATTATTTTAATAGCTGTAGCAAGTCGATGGGGACACCCGAAAATTTCAACGGCAAACAAGCTGCGCAGAGCGGAACGTCTTATGCAGGGTTTTACCTCTACGCGCCGGAGGATTACAGGGAATATGTGCAAACCAGGCTTAGTCGCACCTTAAAAAAGAACCAGGAATACCTGCTCACTTTTTACATCAGCCGGGCTGAGCGTTCAGATTTTGCAATTCAAGAGGTAGGGATCTTACTGGGAGATCGGGAACTCGATGTAGATACAAAGAAGACGCTTACAAAGAAGCATTGGTTTGCTTCCGAAATCAGAGACTATAATTACCTGGAGATCAAAACACAAAATTTCTGGGAGCAGACAAGGCAATGGGTGAAATTGGAGACTAAGTTTAAGGCAAAAGGAACAGAGCAGTATATTATTGTCGGCAACTTTAAACCCAATGCCAGAACACGTGTTCATCAGACCACCAGGGGAGCGAAAAAAGGGGCCTATTATTATATAGATAATTTTAGTCTTAAAGCAATAGAAAATGAGACAGAGGTAAACGATGAAAATATGATAACATCAACCGCGCCTCTCGAATTGAACAAAAAGCACCGTTTCCAGAATGTCTTATTTGAATTTGACAGATTTGTTTTACTCGATACCGCGAAGTCCGACATTCAAAAAGTATACAACTACCTCCGGAACAATGCAGACCTGTTTATTCATATTGACGGTCATACCGATAATGTCGGTTCTCCTGGTTATAATCGCCGGTTATCAGGACGTCGATGCGAGGCGGTAGCCCAGTACCTATTAGGATTAGGACTGGCAGAAGATAGAATATCCTGGCAGGCCCACGGAGGTACAAGTCCCATTTCAGAAAATGATACCGACCAGGGGAGAAAGCTCAATCGGCGGGTTGAGTTTATACTTAAACAAGATGAGAAACTCAATGAGATACAACGCTAATGGCTAGGAGTTGTGTGCTGTTATAACCCTGAATCCGGATTTCACCTGCTAATGCATGAAAATTAAACATCTGATTAAATATACGCGTCAGTTTAAAAACGGCTCGTGAAAAACCTGTACCTTTTAAGGCTTGTTTGGCAAAGGGAATATCGTCCTAAACACATGTGATACGACCTGCAAAGCTGCCAAACCCTTTAAAGAAATTTGCCCTGCAACAGAGGGGTTAATATGATTATGTCCAGTGATTGTACGGGCAGGAATAATTATTAAAACCAACCTAACACATGAAGTATATACTAATTGTAATACTGTTAATATTTGCTAGTTGCGAGGAACCCAGGGAAAAAGCTGATCTTATTGTAATCAATGCCAATATTTACACAGTAGATAAAGCGTTTTCCAAGGCAACTGCCATAGCAGTCCGAGACGGAAAGTTCCTTGCAGTCGATTCGGCCAGGATAATTCGGGAAACCTACGAGGCAGATCTGATTATCGATGCGGAAGGCAAAACAATGGTGCCCGGACTTATTGATGCCCATTGCCATTTTTATGGTCTTGGCCTTGCCGAACAACAGGTGAACCTTAATGGAACCAAAAGTTTTGCAGAAGTCCTGAATAGAGTAAATAGATATTATGCAGAAAACAATCCCGCTCAGATTTTAGGTCGGGGCTGGGATCAGAATGACTGGGAAGTCAAAGAATTTCCAACGCGTGAGAAATTAGATTCACTTTATCCGGAAATACCGGTAGTACTGGAGCGCGTAGACGGCCATGCATTTCTCGTAAATCAAAAGATGCTCCATTTGGCAGGTATAGACGAGTATACGGAGGCTATTGGCGGAGAAATAATCAAGGATTCGGGTATTCCTACTGGCGTGCTTATAGACGGTCCACAGAATATGGTAACGGCAGCGCTCCCTAAACCCGATCTTCAAACCAGGATCCGCGCTCTTAAAAATGCAGAAAGGATATGCTTTAATAATGGATTGACTACCGTTAATGATGCAGGCTTATCCTGGGAAGTAGTCTCTTTGATAGATAGTCTTCAAAGGGTCGGGGAACTGACTATTCGGGTGTATGCCATGATCAGTGCGAATAGAGAAAATCTCGATCTCTATTTGCCACGAGGTCCCATTAAAACAGATAAGCTCAACGTTAGATCCGTAAAGGTATATGCAGACGGTGCGCTGGGCTCGCGGGGTGCGGCATTGAAAGAACCCTATTCCGATTTAGCAGCTCACTACGGAGCAATGGTTACACCGGTACAGGATATTGAAACCCTGGCGATGCGCATTGTAGATTCCGAATTCCAGATGAATACACATGCAATTGGAGACTCGGCCAATTCCGTAGTCCTTAAAGCGTATCAGAAAGCACTTCAGGGTACAGATGACCGAAGATGGAAAATTGAGCATGCCCAGGTCATCGACCCAAATGATTTTGATTACTTTACCAATGGAATCATCCCTTCGGTACAGCCTACCCATGCCACCAGTGATATGTATTGGGCAGAAGATCGCCTGGGAGAAGAACGGATTAAAGGGGCATATGCTTTCAAGACATTGTTGGATCGTGCGGGAATGCTCGCATTGGGAACCGATTTTCCTGTGGAGGCAGTAAACCCGTTTTATACTTTTTACGCGGCAGTGGCACGTAAGGATTTAAACAACTATCCCGAAGAAGGATTTGAAGTGCAGGAAGCGCTAAGTCGTGAAGATGCACTTAAAGGAATGACTATCTGGGCTGCGTATTCAAATTTTGAAGAAATGGAAAAGGGCAGCATCGAGGTGGGCAAAATGGCCGATTTTGTGATCCTGAATAAGGACCTGATGAAAATCCCTGAAGAAGAACTACCCACTCTTAAAGCCGAGCACGTGGTTTTGGGAGGTCGAATTGCTGAGTGATAATGATCAAAAAAAACCGGGGGTAATAACCTCCGGTTTGTTTGAATTTATTAAAGTTGCCAGCATTACTTGCTCATTGGCACAGCTACCCGCGTTTTTCCCCAACCCATAATCATATGAACACCACTATCCGCGTCCTTAAAGGCAATTGAAAAGGCTTCCAATGATTTACCGTTTTCGCTTGCTTTGGCCTTAAATCGGGCTACATCGGCAGATTCATCGTATGAATAAGCTCCCCATTGGTTCAGGTTGGAATTAAGAATAACAGTCCACTCGGTATCACCCGGGATTGTGAACAGGGAATAGGTTCCTGCCTTGATAGGAGAACCTCCTACTTGCATATCCTTGTAAAAAGTAATCTCTGCCGCTTCATTGGCTCCTGTTCGCCAAACTTTACCAGATGGCGCCAGTTCGGCCATGGAACGTCCCTTTAGCTGAGGTCGACTATACGTGACACGGACCAATTTGTCCGAGACCTGGTAACTTGATGGATAAGCGGCTACATCCATCGGACTCTTGTCCAATCCCCCAAAGTCCTGAGCAGATAATTCGGTTGTAAAGATCAACGCAACCGCCAGAGCACAAAGTGCTAAATAATGTTTCATAATGATTGATTTTGTTTTGTTAAAACTAATGAGTAATCCAGTCCTTATATTATAAAAAGTCGTTAAAGTTTGTCACACTTACAATTCCAATTATTTTTGCACTTTATTAGCTGTTTCCAATTATAAAATTTATAAGATTTGACTATTATAGTATTGATTTGTAATAGATAACGTAATTATAGTTTTAAATTAACAGTCAAATGTAGATTTTTGATTAAAAATTGATATATATTATGTGTGGAATAGTTTGTGCATTGGATATAAAGGAGAGTAAGGAGCGATTGAGGCCTTTGTTGCTTGAGATGTCTAAAAAAGTGAGGCATCGAGGTCCGGACTGGAGTGGGATCTATGCTGATGATAGGGCCGTCATGGCTCATGAAAGGCTTGCAATTGTGGATCCTGCATCGGGAAAGCAACCGCTGTTCAGTGAAGATGGGAAGCTCATCCTGGCTGCCAACGGAGAAATATATAACCACCGGGATTTGCGAAAGCAATTTGAAGGGAATTACAATTTTAAAACACAGTCTGACTGCGAAGTAATATTGGCATTATACCAAAAGAAGGGTCCTGATTTTTTAGATGAAATGAACGGGATTTTCGGATTCGTTCTTTACGACTCTGACAAAAATGAATATTTTGTGGCCCGGGATCATATGGGGATCATTCCTCTGTACATGGGCTGGGATAAAAACGGTACGTTCTATGTAGCTTCAGAACTTAAGGCCCTGGAGGGTGTCTGCAACAAAATTGAAGTTTTCCCTCCAGGTCATTATTTGTATTCCAAAGAAGGCGAACTCAAGCGTTGGTATAGCAGGGACTGGATGGAGTACGAAGCAGTAAAAGAGAATGAAACTCATATTGATGAAATAGGCGAAGCGCTGGAAGCGGCTGTGCACCGACAGTTGATGTCGGATGTACCTTATGGTGTTTTATTATCGGGCGGACTGGATTCTTCTGTTACCTCGGCAATTGCCAAAAAGTATTCTCAGATGCGTATCGAATCGGATGACACCAAAGAAGCCTGGTGGCCGCAGTTGCACTCATTCTCGGTTGGTCTCGAAGGTTCACCAGACCTCGAAGCGGCACGGAAGGTGGCCGATCATATAGGTACAATCCATCACGAGATCAAATTTACCATACAGGAAGGTCTGGATGCGCTCAAAGACGTGATCTATAACCTGGAGACCTACGATGTAACCACTATACGTGCTTCAACTCCTATGTATTTGATGGCCAGGGTTATCAAATCCATGGGTATTAAGATGGTACTTTCAGGTGAGGGTGCCGATGAACTATTTGGTGGATACCTCTATTTTCACAAAGCGCCTGGTCCTAAAGATTTTCATGAAGAAACGGTGCGGAAACTCGTAAAACTACACCAGTACGACTGTCTGAGGGCAAATAAATCGCTTGCAGCCTGGGGTATTGAAGGCAGGGTGCCCTTTCTCGATAAGGAATTTATCGATGTGGCCATGCGCATAAACCCAAAAGACAAAATGATAAACGGGGAGCGCATGGAAAAATGGGTGATTCGTAAGGCGTTTGAATCTTATCTCCCTGAAAGTGTTGCCTGGCGCCAGAAAGAACAATTCTCTGACGGCGTTGGCTATAACTGGATAGACACGCTTAAAGAGTTGGTTGAGAATGAAATCTCGGACGAGCAACTGGCCAATGCGGGTTTCAGGTATCCTATTCAAACTCCAACCAGCAAAGAGGAATATTATTACAGAAGCATTTTTGAAGGTCATTTCCCATCAGATGCGGCAGCATTAAGTGTACCCCAGGAACCCTCGGTTGCCTGTAGTACTAAAATTGCTTTGGAATGGGATGAAGCATTTAAGAATATGAATGACCCATCGGGAAGGGCAGTCGCCAAAGTTCACGAAGATGCCTATGTAAAATGACAGCTTGTCGTTTAAAAGTAATAGACCTGAGTTGTTGGGGTCTGGTTTTTTAGTTTACAACATGGTCATCCGGTAGATCCAGGCGATACCGAACACACCAACTGTAATAATTATTGGGCCGAGTATTCCCATAAGCAATCCCCCAAACCGGAAATCCTTCTGTAGCAATTTCCCGGTACTGAAGGCAATTGCATTAGGCGGTGTTGAGATAGGCAGGAATAGTGCCGTAGATGCACACAATCCGATAACCAGTGGTAAAATGGCAGGCGTTTCAAAAGCGAGGATCAAACTAATGGGGATCAGTATAGTTGCAGTAGCCGTATTACTCATGATATTTGACATAATAACGGTAAGGAAGGCAAAGGAAATTACGATAACATAAAAATTAAGGTCAAACTGTTCAAGTTTGGCAACGTAATAACTGGCAAGTCCGGTATCCTTGATCGCCAGTCCGAGTGTTAGCCCACCAACTACAAGCATGAGTGTATCCCAGGGAAGTTTCCGGACATCCTC
The DNA here is from genome assembly GCA_051011235.1 of Flavobacteriaceae bacterium. Classification (GTDB taxonomy): domain Bacteria; phylum Bacteroidota; class Bacteroidia; order Flavobacteriales; family Flavobacteriaceae; genus JAHEJJ01. Next base: position 12,064 of record JBPCUI010000384.1, on the reverse strand, counting down.
GCCGCTAATGATCCCGGACATAGTTAATAGGATTATAGGTAAAAATGATACCATAGAAGCTGGAATTCCATGTACCTTTTCAGTAAGCCACAGCAATAATGTAAGCCCCAAAACGCTAAGAACAATCCTTTTTTTAATCCTCTCAAACCGATAGTCCGGATGGGAGGGGGGCAAAGAATCTTCCGCGACATTAATTGTCATTCGCTTTTCTTTCGGTATATATTTTTTGGATAACGCTATCCAAAAAATGATAGTAAGTACAATGGCAAGCGGAAATCCCACCATCATCCATTCAAGAAAACCAATACCAATACCGTAATTATTTAATGCTTCTACCGCAATAGCATTGGGAGGTGAACCAATCAGCGTCCCCATACCACCTATGGAAGCAGCACCTGAAATTCCAATAAGTATGGCTTTTGAAAGTTGTGATTTTTTCTCCAGGGTATTTATAAAAGGCATTACAGAAGCGATCATCATGGCCGTGGTGGCTGTATTCGACATGATCATTGAAAACAAAGCAGTGGTTAGCATTAAACCTAGAAGAATATACTTGGGTTTATTGCCAAAACGCGAAATTGACATTCGGAATACAGCACGGTCGAGCTTTGTCTTACTCATTGCTTCGGCTATAAAAAACCCACCGAGCATTAACCATATAACACTGCTGGACCATGAATTTATGTATTCGAGGTAATGAGCTTCTACATTCTCCGGATCCACCCTTTGGTAGTAGCTGCTCATGGCGAATATTACAAACCCAAAAACCAAAAGACCAACTGCAAAGGGAGGTATGGCCTCAGAGACCCACAGACCAATGGCCAGAAACAGAACAAAAAGCACAAACAATTGCGCTTCGTCTAAACCAGGTTCGTAGAGAAAATAAGTTAGTACACCAGCGGCAATTATACTCAATAGAAAGTATATAATCTTGCTTTGAATATCTACAACCCTCCGGATTTGGGATACTATTTTGATCGATGCGGTTCTCGAATCTGCCATTTCGCTGAGTAAAATAAATAAAAAAGCAAAAATACAAAGGAAAGTTATGCAATGTCCTAATAAATGTCATAATCTAATTTTTTATTAATCGCTAAAGGGAAGTAATAAACCCCTGCTTATTAGAAATAATAACCAGGGGTGATTATTTGCTGGAATTTATCTTTGTCAGATAATTACTCCAGGTACCATACATCATTAAAGAAAGGAACACCTAATCCACCGGCATCACCGGCGATAACCCAGATCTTATTGTTTAAAGCAACCGAGCTATGTGAAGCTCTGGGTGCAAAACCACCATCTTTGGCCGCTTCAATCCAGGAGATGCCATCTTCACTGTACCAGACATCGTTGAACTTTAGTCCTGTATTTGAGGCATTTGTTCCTCCAATTACCCATATTTTATTGTCATAAACCACGCTGCTGTGATTGGCCCGCGCATCGAATTCTGCCTGATTGTTTTCGGTAGTCCAATTCACGCCATCGGTGGAGCTATAGACATTATCTGAAAAACCTCCTATATACCACATTTTGTTATTGAAGACCACCGCTGAAGCACCGCGGCAGCAGAAACCTGCCGTATCGGTTTCAAGCTCCCAGCTAATACCGTCGGAACTGCTCCAGACCTCTTCGTCTACTGGCTGGGAATTTTGTGTCCGGCCGCTAATCAGCCACATTTTGCCATTGTATACAAGCACTTCATGGATATACCTGGGAGCAAAAGCCGCATTCGCCGTAGCCTGTGTCCAATTGATCCCATCGCCACTGTACCAAACGTCGTTCCGTTCACCGCTGGAACTACTATTGACACGGCCGCCGATCACCCAAATTTTATTGTCAAAGACAACGGAGGCGTGTTCGAATCTTGCTGAAAAGGCAGCATTGGCTGTCACTTCTGTCCAATTGGTGCCATCATCACTGGACCATACATCGTTAGTGCCGGATCCACTACCTCTATTGCCGCCAATGACCCACATCTTGTTGTTAAATACCACGGAGCTATGACCGTAACGGATGGAAAAACCTGCATCATCGGTAGCCTCTTCCCCGGCCAGACTAACGCTGGTTGAAAATGAACGAATTTCAGATACTGTGCTTCCGCCTTTGCCGTCCTTAGCCACAACTTTCCAATAATATGTGCTCTCGCTTTCCAGTCTCTCTTGAGGACTATATGGTAAATCGGTAAAATCTGTATAAACTAATGTAGTTGGGTTGCTGTTTTGGTCGAGGTAAAAATCGAAGACCACCTGGTCTCCATCAGGGTCTGAAGGAACTTCCCATTTGAATTCTACATCTACAGGATCCTGATTGAGAGCATTATTGACCGGGATTTCGAGAATTATCGCGGACGGAGGCGCATTCGTGGTAAATGTGTAGGTCTCACTTACCGATTCACCTCCTTTTCCATCTTTGGCGACCACTTTCCAATAATACATCGTATTCAATGATAGGGAGCTAGGAGTTTCGAATGAGGTATCCGATAAATCTGCCCCCACCTTAGCAGAGGGGTTTGAGTTCATATCGAGATAAAGATCATAGGTTATGGCATCGCCATCAGGATCAGAAGATGACCCCCAATTGAATATGGGCGTCAGCACCACGCCAGTCTCATCTTTTTCCGGACTGTTCAGAGCGCTGGCCGATGGGGAGGCGTTAGGGGTGTTGCTGGTGGTGAAATTAAAGGTCTTTTCGGAACTCAGGCCCTGGGGATCGCTTGCAATTACTTTCCCGGAATACGAAGTTTCCGGGCTGAGTCCTGTTTTATTAATCTCGAGACCGTTACCGCCTGATACCAGGGTTTCATTTTCGAGGGTGACCGTATAAACCACTGTATCTCCATCGGGGTCTACCGCTTTAGACCAGCTGATGGTGGCCGAATTCTCCGAGGCTAAGGTGGTCACTGAAAATGTTCCCGGTGCCCGGTTTTGCTGTTCAGGTTCTTCATCTTTAGTACATCCTGCGAGGATGATCAGGGCCATCAAGAGGCATGTTTTGGTTTTCATAATATTGTCGTTTTAAATTCTAGTACGCAAATTCCGAAGGATGCGGAAGAATTGCATCGGGCTATTTATGGGAAGTAATAAATGGGGGAAAACCCTAGGATTTACAACTTATATACAGGCCGCATTGTATTTTAATCGAATATAAATCAGGAAGTAATAATGGTTGGACGAATATCGGCTCATTAACCGATCAGTCCTTTTTCCATTGCCGATTTAATGAGTCCGGCAGTATTCCGAACACCGAGTTTTTGAAGTAGATTATTCCGGTGACTTTCCACCGTTTTGGTACTGATATAAAGCTTGTTGGCTATTTCCTGATTGGTGTGCTCTTTGGCGATGAGTTGCAATACCTCTTTTTCGCGCCTCGTCAGCTTTGGAATAAAACCTGTTGTGGTGGGGCTGCCAATGCTATCGCTCAAAAGGATATCGCGAACCGTTCTTGGCAGATAAATTTCACCCTGGTAAACAGTTTTTATAGCGGCAACCAGCTCTTGCTTATCTGTATTTTTTAATAAATATCCGCTTGCACCATTCCGGAGCATGTTCTTAATAAAACCAGGCTCACTATAGTTCGATAAACCAATAATACGAACATCGGGGTAGGTTTTATTCAATTCTTTACCGATTTCCAGACCATTGCCATCGGGTAAATTAATGTCCAATAACAAAACATCGGGGAGACCCGACTTAAACCCATCGAGAAGATGGACCTTGCGATTATAGGTAGCGCTGATTTCTATCTCCCGGCTGTCCTCAAGCATTGATTCTATGCCCTTTAAGACCATTGGGTGATCATCTAAAATAGCTACTTTGATCATTTCGATTTAATTCTGTTCAAATCTATATTGATATGAATGCTCGATCCGTTCTTGCCGGATTCAATTTCCAAATCGCCCATGAGATAACTTGTCCTTGAGCGGACATTCTGAAGCCCAATCCCCGAAGCTACAGAATTTGGATCGAAGCCCAGCCCATTATCTTCAACTGTAATATGCAATGCCTGTTCTCTGTGGTTAATCTGAACTAAAGCCTCTGTAGCTTTAGCATGTTTAACCACATTGTTTACAAGTTCCTGTACCATTCGATAGAGCGTCGTTTCCGTTTCCTTGTCAAGTTTAAGTTTGTTTCCGTAAAACTGAAAGTCAATCTCCAGTGTAGGATTGGTTGAGGCCAATTTACTGCAATAGTGACTGATAGCTTCTATTAGGTCAAAATTTTTAAGTGCCGGAGGCGCCAGATTATGTGAGATCCTTCTAACCTGGTCAACGGCATTGTCGAGCATAGAGACAGCCTGGTCAAAGGCTGTTTTATCTTTAGCCCCAAGCTTTTTGGTATCCAAAGAGGTGATCTTATATTTAATCACCGCGAGGTCGCCGTTAATACCGTCGTGAAGATCCTGTGCCAGTCTTACCCGTTCTTTCTCTTCTCCCTGTATAAGGGCCTCCAGTTTTACAACTTCCTGTTCTGCCTTCAGCTTTTCGATCTCCCCGGTTTTTAAGCGCTGTCTTTGTCGAAGATAGAACCAGCCTAACAGGCTAAGGACAAGTAATACCATAACGGCTGTGATTGCGAATTTTTTTTGGTTTTGAGCCTTGAGCAGCATATTCTCTCTGGTCCGGAGCTGTAGTTTCTGCTGGGCGAGTTCTTTGTCTTTTTTCTCTGTTTCGAATTGTACTTGCAATGCATTGATATTTTCCAGACTACTTTGATTAATAAGGCTGTCATTAATAGAGAAGAACTCTTTGTGGTGAACCAGCGCCTTTCCGTATTGAGCTTGCTGTTCATATAATTCGAACATGTTAAAATGCAATTCCCTTTTTATTCTCTTAGAAACTCCAGTTAATCCCAGACCTTCCTTCAAATAGCGTTCAGATCGATTGTAATTACCTAATCTGAGTGATGCTTCACCCAGATTAGCCAACGTCAGGCCGATATCGTCGGTATAGCTATTGGCTTTCTGTATGGCAAATGCTTTATTGAAATATTCAATGGCTTTTGAAAATTCTTTTTTCTCCATGAATACCCCGCCGATATCTGCATAATTCAGGGCCTTTCCCCATTGGTTATTGGTACCGGCATTTATTTCATTGGACTTAAAATAATTAGTCAAAGCCTTGTCAAATTTCCCTTGTCCTTGATAAATTGCACCCAGATTGTGGTAAGCATCGGCAAGTCTGTTCGAATCATTGGTTCTGGTATGAATACCAATCACCTCCTTGTAAATTTCAATGGCCTCCTTGTATTTCTTTAGGTTCTTGTATACAATACCAATACTGTTGAGTGTGAAGCCCATGCCAGTAGTATCTTTCCTTGTTTCGTAAATGTCGAACGTATTGAAATAGTATTGCAGCGCCTCTTCATAGTCCCCTTTTTTACTGTGTATCACACCGATCTGAAAATAGCTGTTCGCAAGTCCGAAGCTGTCCTTTTCAGAGGCGACATAATCTCTGTATAAATTCATATGAGACAACGCCAATTTGTAATTGCCACGAACCCTGTACAATACGCCGTACTTGTAATTTGCGATGGCTTTATTTTTTTGGTCTTTTAAATTTTGGTATAACGCATATGAAGAATCGTTATGAGCAAAGGCCGCTTCCAGATCGTGGTACATCAGCAGCCAGGCCAACCGGCCATGGGCAAGAGCTACCGCCGACGAGTCCGTCGAAGTCTGAGTTACGTGGATCAAACTGTCGATCTCTTTCTCCTGGGAATGAACAGATCCAGTCAGCAATGCCGACGCAAGGAGCAAAGCCAATATTTTCATAAGTGTATTGATTGATTTTTACATATCCCAAGTTAGTTATAAGGTATGAAACTTCTTTAGGCGGTTTCACCCGAAGTAGGTTATCAGGGAATACCCTGAAAAAATTTCCGTAAATCCGGCTAAAAACTGCTTAATCCAGTCTTGTTTTTTCCACAAATTTTGTTAATAACTTAAATGCTAAAAAAGTGCTAAAAGCCCATATTTCATGGGGTATTCCGTATATTTGTGAGATTGCAAAATTAATATTATCAGGACGATTATTTTTCTATGAGCGAAGAAGCAAAGAATAAAAAATATTCAGCAGATAGTATCCAGGCATTAGAGGGTATTGAACATGTTAGGAAACGCCCATCAATGTACATTGGAGATATCGGAACCAGAGGCTTGCACCATTTGGTGTACGAGGTAGTGGACAACTCCATTGATGAGGCTATGGGCGGGTACTGTGATACCATAAGTGTCACAATTAATAAAGATAATTCTGTTGCAGTACAGGATAACGGCAGGGGTATTCCTGTAGACATACATAAAAAAGAAGGTGTTTCTGCCCTGGAAGTGGTGATGACCAAGATCGGGGCCGGCGGTAAATTCGACAAAGACTCCTATAAGGTATCAGGTGGTTTACACGGCGTCGGGGTATCGGTGGTGAATGCGCTATCTGATCACCTCAGGGCAACTGTGCATCGCGATGGTAAGATCTGGGAACAGGAATATCAGCGCGGTAAGTCGCTTTACCCGGTGAAAAGTACCGGGAAATCTGACCAGACTGGTACCATCATTACTTTTCACCCGGACGAAGAGATCTTTACCCAAACTATTGAATACAGTTACGAAACACTGGCCTACCGAATGCGCGAATTGGCCTATCTGAATAAAGGGGTCACTATTTCCATTACTGATCAACGTCAGAAAGGAGAAGACAGTGAGTTTTTAACCGAAACTTTCTTTTCCGAAGAAGGACTTAAAGAATTTATAAGATTCCTCGACAGCAGTCGTGAGGCACTGATTCAAGGGGTGATCTCTATGGAAGGAGAAAAGAACAACATCCCCGTGGAAGTAGCTATGATCTATAACAATAGCTATACGGAAAACCTTCATTCTTATGTGAATAATATCAACACGCATGAAGGAGGAACCCATTTATCCGGTTTCAGGAGAGGGCTAACAAGCACGCTTAAAAAATATGCGGACAATTCGGGAATGCTGGACAAGCTCAAATTCGAAGTCAGTGGAGATGATTTTCGCGAGGGACTTACGGCCATTGTATCTGTTAAAGTATCGGAACCCCAGTTCGAAGGTCAAACTAAAACTAAACTAGGTAATCGCGAAGTGACTTCGGCAGTAAGCCAGTCTGTATCTGAAATGCTTACTAATTATCTGGAAGAACACCCGGATGATGCTAAGATCATCGTACAAAAGGTTATCCTGGCGGCTCAGGCAAGGCATGCTGCAACCAAGGCCAGGGAAATGGTACAGCGCAAAAATGTGATGTCCGGCGGCGGCCTCCCCGGTAAGTTATCAGATTGTTCCGAGCAGGATCCAGCTAAATGCGAAGTCTTTCTTGTAGAGGGTGATTCCGCAGGTGGAACTGCCAAACAAGGGCGGGATAGAAAATTTCAGGCCATTTTACCACTGCGAGGAAAAATCCTCAATGTGGAAAAGGCTATGCAGCACAAGGTTTTTGAAAATGAAGAGATAAAAAATATTTATACGGCTCTGGGAGTTACTATAGGAACTGAGGAAGACAGCAAGGCGCTGAACCTGGAGAAACTCCGTTACTTCAAGGTGATCATCATGTGTGATGCCGACGTAGATGGTAGTCATATTGAAACACTGATCCTCACATTTTTCTTCCGTTACATGCGGGAACTCATAGAACAAGGCCATGTTTATATTGCCACACCACCACTATATCTCGTTAAAAAAGGGAATAAGAAGCGCTATGCCTGGGATGATAAAGAACGCGATACAATTGCCGATGAATTTGGAGGAGGCGTTGCTATACAACGCTATAAGGGTCTGGGTGAGATGAATGCGGAACAACTCTGGGATACAACCATGAATCCTCAATTCCGTACTTTGAGGCAGGTGACCATTGAAAATGCTACCGAATCGGATCGGATATTTTCAATGCTGATGGGTGATGAAGTACCTCCCCGGCGTGAATTTATCGAGAAAAATGCCGTGTATGCGAATATTGATGCATAATTAGGCTCATTTCACAACAAAAAAGGGGAGTTTCATATAGGACTTTTTTAGTTTTATATAAAAATTTAGCAATGAAACGAATAGTTCTTGTCTCATTTTTGTTTTTTGCCGGTGTTGCGATGGCTCAATCCGATCTTGAGGACCTACTCCTTGCCGGTATTGATGATGCTGAGCAATTCACTACTGATTATCTTGCTCCTGCCACTGAAGGAATTATTTACGGTGTTTCCGGCAGCTGGTATAACACAGCTGAAGCCAAACCTCTTGGTGGTTTTGAAATATCCATTATAGGGAATATGGCCTTCTTTGGAAATAAGGAAGACAAAAAGCAATTTATCCTCAATACTGCAGATTACGAAAACCTACAGTTTGTAGATGGCAGTACATCAAAACCGGTATCTACCGCACTTGGTGATATTGAAGGTGTAGAGGTTTTTGTGGAAGATGAGACTGGCCTGGCGCGTGAGGAGTTTGAGCTGCCAACCGGCCTGGCCTCAGAAAATATCGATTTTATTCCATCAGGCTATATACAGGTCAGTGTGGGTCTTATAAAAGGCACCGAAATAAAGGCCAGGTTTTTACCCAAAATCAAGGCTGATGAGCTTGAACTGTCCTTCTACGGATTTGGTCTTCAACATGAATTTACAAAACATCTTCCCGCAGATAAAATATTGCCCGTTGCAATTTCCGCAGTAATTGGCTACACTCATTTTGATGGAAATTATGATTTAAGTGCGTCCGATATCATTGATGGTAGTAACCAACGCTTAGAAATGGACATTAATTCCTGGCTTTTCCAGGCCGTCGCTTCGACAAGGTTGCCGGTTATAAATTTCTATGGCGGATTGGGATATCTGACAGGCAAGTCTAAGAGCGATGCACTTGGGACATACATTGTAGAGTCGGGACCTATTCAGGCCAGTTATACCGATCCATTCAGTATTGTTGAAGATACCAATGGTGTCGTGGGAAATATCGGAGCGAAACTAAAACTCGGGTTTTTCCGGCTTCATGCAGACTACTCATTTGGAGGCTTCAATAATCTTTCCGTGGGTATCAACTTTGGATTCAGGTAAATCAGCTATATATAAAGTATAAAAAAAGCGACCTTTATAATAAAGGCCGCTTTCTAACTATATATGGAAAATTAAGGGGTCACTCTCGTTCAGCAAGAACTTTTCCCTGCTGGTCTTCAAGAAATTCGATGCTCTGTTCAACTTTCATACTTACAACATCCTCCGGCATCTCGGTTCCTGGATAAGAAATCGTGTACACTCCTTTGTCCTCAGACCAACTAAAATCTGTTTTAACCTCCAGAGTGTTGTTGTTGTAGGAGTGATATCGACCTAAGTATACGTCATTAAATATCCATTCCTGGCGAACTGCATCATTTTCAGTACTCAATTCAACTTTACTCCAGATGCCGATAATAGGATCATTGTTTTCAGGAATTCTGGAACAATTACTGGCAGAAACAATTGAAATAATGGCCAATAAACATAAGAGCTTTTTCAATTTTAAGGCATTTTGATTTGGGTACTGTCCTAAACGCTTTTGAAGCTTCTTCTATTGCTAATTTTCGATATACTGCACAGATTCCAAGAATTCTTCGTTAAACGGCATATTTTTTTAACATATTCATGCCTTTCATGCCCATAAAAATTGATGAAGATATAAAGTAAAGCCGGCTCTTTTTTACCTAAAATTGAGTACTTTTGGCGGGCTTATCCATTATTAAAATTAAATTAACACGATATGAAAATTACTGTAGTTGGGGCGGGTGCTGTGGGTGCCAGTTGTGCCGAGTACATCGCAATCAAAGATTTTGCTTCCGAAGTAGTGCTATTGGATATTAAAGAAGGTTTTGCCGAAGGCAAGGCCATGGATCTGATGCAAACTGCTTCATTAAACGGATTTGACACAAAAATTACGGGTACTACCGGAGATTATTCAAAAACGGCAAATAGTGACATCGCAGTGATCACTTCCGGAATCCCCAGAAAACCTGGTATGACGAGAGAAGAACTTATCGGTATCAACGCCGGGATAGTTAAAAGTGTTGCAGAAAGTCTTCTTGAGCACTCTCCTGATACAATCCTGATAGTTGTGAGTAACCCTATGGATACCATGACCTACCTGGTACATAAGATTACAGATCTTCCCAAAAACAGAATTATAGGAATGGGTGGAGCCCTGGACAGCGCTCGTTTTAAATACAGGCTGGCCGAGGCATTGGATGCCCCTATTTCGGATGTTGATGGTATGGTTGTAGGTGCTCATAGCGATACTGGGATGATACCTTTGGCCAAACACGCTACACGCAACAGTGTAAAAGTTTCAGAGTTTATTTCCGAAGATCGTCTTCAGCAGCTAGTTGAAGATACCAAAGTTGGCGGTGCTACTTTGACAAAATTACTCGGCACCAGTGCCTGGTATGCTCCGGGCGCTGCAGTTTCTGCTTTAGTACAGGCGATAGCCTGCGATCTCAAAAAAATGTTTCCCTGTTCTGTATTGCTTCAGGGAGAATACGGCCTGGACGACATATGTTTAGGAGTTCCGGTGATTCTGGGTAAGAACGGTATTGAGAGCATTGTATCTATAGATCTGGACGCGGCTGAAGATGCCAAAATGAAAGAGAGTGCCGAAGCGGTTGCAAAGGTAAATGACCTGCTTGATGCCTGATAATGAGAGGTATCTTCTTATAGGAAAACACTAAGACTTAATACATTACCGCCTGGCTAAATCAACTTATAACCAGGCGGTTTACTTTGCTAAAAGCTCGGACAAATGCTCTAAATTAATTGTCTGTTCCTGACGGAAATGATATATTTGCACGCTATTTGCGAATACCTTCAAAAATTTAGTAACCTATGCAAAATAAAGGACTTGTAAAGCTTTTCGCTTTGTTGTTCGGTCTGGTTAGTATTTATCAACTTTCCTATACGTTTATAACCAGTAAAATTGAACAGGATGCGGAATCTTTTGCAGCTGCATCCATCGATGCCTCCGAAAATGATTATGTGGCGAAACGAGAATCGCTTGAGGCCACTTATCTCGACTCGATTGGTAAAAATCCCATCCTCGGATTCACCTCTTATGAAGATGCTAAGAAAAAGGAATTAAATAAGGGATTGGATTTAAAAGGAGGGATCAATGTTACACTTCAGATATCGGTTAAGGATATTTTAAAAGGACTTGCCAACAATACAAAGAATCCAATTTTTAATAAGGCACTTGCCGACGCTGATATAGCATCACAAGATAGTGACGATACATATATTGATTTATTCTTCGAAGCCTTTGATAACATTAAAGGAGATTCAAAGCTGGCTTCTCCAGATATTTTCGCAAATAAGGGTCTGAGTGATGAGGTCAATTTTCAGATGACCGATGATGAGGTAAAACCGATCATTCGCAGAAAGATCGATGAATCTGTGGTTTCCGCATTCGAAGTACTCCGCGAGCGGATTGATGGTTTCGGTGTCACACAACCCAATATTCAGAGGGAGGGAAATTCCGGTAGGATCCTTGTTGAATTACCGGGAGCCAGGGATATTGCGCGGGCACAGGATTTACTGTCCAGTACGGCTCAACTTGAATTCTGGGAAACCTACGAACCGGGAAATCAAAGTCTGATCACTTACTTTATAGCTGCCAATAACGAACTGAAAAATATTATTGTTGTACCTGAGGAAGAGGTAAAAGAAGAGTCGGAAATTGATTCGTTACTGTCCGATGTTACCCAGGATTCTCTGGACCTGGCGCAGGAGCGGAATCCACTTTTTGAAAAATTACAACTTAACGGACCTGGATTTGCCGTTGGCTCTGCGGCCATAAAAGACACTGCAGAAGTAGGAGCATGGTTGAGGATGCCAGAGATAAGACGGCTTTTGCCTAATGATGTTCAATTCACCAAATTCTTGTGGGAAAGACCAACCAAGGATTCCGAAGTGGCAGCCCTTTATGCTCTGAAATCCAATCGAGATAACCAACCGCGTATCAGCGGTGATGTGGTGAGTGATGCACGTGACCAGTTCGACCAGTTTAACCGGCCGGCTGTGGGTATGGATATGAATGTTAAGGGAGC
>JBPCUI010000383.1:0-2612 GCA_051011235.1 Flavobacteriaceae bacterium | reverse complement strand
CTCAATAGCATTACAAAGAAAAAGGCTATGGCAAAAGAATTGGCTGCATGGGCGGAGAAAAAGGCGAATTTCCCACCGCAGGAAGCCTTAACCAGACGCATGGCACCAAACAGGTCTTCTTCGTAGCACGGGCGAAGTCTCCTGACACCGTATTTAAACAGATTTGCCAACTGATCGGTACAGCTGATCATCAGAGCAACTGCAATTACAAGCAGTATAGTTTTTTTAAGACCAAAATTTTTAAAGGATAAAATCAGGAGTATCAGATAGACCGGAATTGAAGACCATTTACTAGTGATCATCAGCCAGAATCCATCCCAGGTCTCACTACCCAGATTATTGAGAAGCAGGAAGAAGTTTCTGTCGAGTTGTAATATTTCCTCAAGCATGCTAATCTTCGTAACGTGCCACTTCCCTATCGTAAAACGCAGTTGCCTGTTCGATGAGATCTTCGGTCAGGGTGGTCAGTTCTGTTTCGTCCTCCCGGTTAAACTCCTCCAACCACTCTACATCATCCGTGCTGAGATCGATTATAAACCTTGGAAATTCGGTATGGAAAATAAAAACTGAATTGGGAAAATCGGTATTATCGGCCAGTAAAAATTTCGGGATTTCCATAGTGTTTTGGTCATTCGGCCGCAATGAGCCGCTTACTCATATAATTGAATCGAATATACAACATAATAGCGGATGCGGTTAGCCCGGACAATAAGCCTATCCATATACCAGTGCTCTTGAGCGGGCTGTGCAGGCCGAGGAAGTAGCAGATGGGAAACCCTATCACCCAATACGCAATAAAGGTGATAAGCGTAGGGATCTTTACATCCTGTAAACCTCTCAACGCACCGAGGATTACTACCTGCAATCCGTCGGAAATCTGAAAAAATGCAGAGACCAGAAGCAACTGAGCGGCAATGGCAATCACTTCTGCATTATCTGCAAAATTAGCAGGATCATTCACATCCAAATACAGTGTGGGAAACCAGTGGCGCCCGACAAGAAAAATTATGGCAAAACTGATCTGGAACACAAGCGTCAATAAAAATATGGATCTCGCTATCCTCCGAAGATCTGTGTAGTTTTTAAGGCCCATTTGATTGCCTACACGAATCATCGCGGCTACACCGAGTCCCATTCCAAACATAAATGTCATACCGCTTAAATTCAGGGCAATCTGGTTGGCTGCCTGTGGATTTTTGCCCAGCACACCACTCAGCCAGATAGCAACCGTAAAGATCATGACTTCAAAAAACATCTGTAGCGCCGACGGGAACCCAAGATTGATGATTTTTCGCATCATAGCACCACTGAGTCTTCTGAAATTAAATCCTGTAACATAATCGTGAAATTTGGATTTTATCCTGAGCAACATCCAGAGATAAAACAACATAATAAAACGCGAAGCCAGCGTGCCAATAGCTGCTCCAATAATGCCTAATTTTGGAAAGCCAAACGCACCAAAGATCAGTAGATAATTAAGTATTATGTTGATGATGTTAGCCAGAATGGTGGCATACATCGGATACTTGGTTTGGGATAATCCTTCGGAAAACTGTTTGAAAGCCTGAAACATTACCAGTGGCACCAGTGAAAATGCAACAAGGTCCAGATATGGCATGGCCAGAATTACCACCTCCTCCGGTTGATCCATGTGATACATCAAAGGTTTTAACAGTAGAATGATCCCGAAAAGAGAGACACCCAACAATGTGCATAAGACCAGCCCGTGCTTTAGTGCGTTTTTTCCTGCGGACTTATTGCCAGCCCCGTCCGATTCTGCCACAAGTGGTGTAATTGCCGTTGAAAATCCAATTCCCAATGACATGGCCAGAAATACAAAACTATTTCCCAGGGAGACCGCTGCCAGTTCTGCTGTTCCCAATTGGCCTACCATGATATTATCTGCGAAGGCCACAAAGCTATGTCCCAGCATCCCGGTAATCACGGGGACGGCCAGGCGTATATTGTACCTGAATTCTCTGGTGTATGCGCGTAGCAAAAGGTATGGATTTTAAAGCCGCTAAGATAGTATTTCCTCCGTCACCTTCTGATCCTTAAGAAGATAATCTTTCCCGATAAATCTTAGCTAAAAGAGCAAAGCTGGTGTTGCTAACCTGAACACTCAGGCGGTCTTGGATTCCTGCCAGAAAACTTGCATTTCGTCCAGGGTCATTTCCTTAAGCGACCTGCCCGAAGCTTTTGCCTTATTTTCCAGATATTGAAATCGCTTAATGAACTTTTTATTGGTTCGCTCCAATGCGTTTTCGGGATTTATTTTCAGGAACCTGGCGTAGTTGACCAGGGAGAACATAATGTCGCCGAATTCGTCCTCTATTGCATCGGCGTTGCCCGACCTGATTTCGACCTTCAATTCATCCAATTCTTCCCTGACTTTTTCCAATACATCCTCTGTGTGCTCCCAGTCAAAACCTACACCGGCAACTTTGTCTTGTATACGATTGGCTTTAACCAGCGAAGGCAAGCTTGCCGGTACGCCTTCGAGAACACTTTTCTTGCCCTCTTTTAATTTGATATTCTCCCAGTTCTTTTTCACCTCTTCTTCGTCGGCTACTTCTATATCTCCATAAATATGAGGGTGACGGTGAATCAGT
>JBPCUI010000382.1:0-3967 GCA_051011235.1 Flavobacteriaceae bacterium | reverse complement strand
CATCAAAACTTTCTGGTCGCTTTTTTTGAAGCAATTCCATACTCTCTACCGCATATCGCAAATTCTCACGAGCCATCATGTTCGTAAAAGCATTGTTGTTCACTATGGCCGTATATTCATCTGGCCCCGTTACACCGTGGATATGAAACTCTTCTTTTCCGTTATGGGAATAGAAACCCAGATCGGCCCACAAGCGGGCCGTTTCTATCAGCATCTCTGCACCATACTCAAATAGAAACTCCTCATCACCAGTAACCTCGACATATTTTCTCAAAGCGTACATGATGTCCGAATTGATATGATATTGCGCTGTCCCTGCCGCAAAATAGGCAGAAGCCTCATCACCGGTAATTGTTCTCCAGGCAAAGAGCGCGCCTTTCTGATTTACTTCTTTTGCGCGCTTTCTCGATTTATCGAGAAGGCTGTAACGGAAACGCAGCAAATTTTTTGCCACATTAGGCGATGTGTAAATCAAAAAGGGCATGAGATAAATCTCCGTGTCCCAGAAATAGTGCCCTTCATAAGCCTCTCCTGTCAGGCCTTTGGCTCCTATCCCTGTGCCTTCCACACGCGCTGAGGCCTGCAGAATATGGAATAGATTAAATCGGAGGCATTGCTGAGTCCGTTTATCATTGTGCATGATGGCCTCTATATCGCTACGTGCCCAAAAATCATCCATAAAGCGTTGTTGACCCTTGATCAATTCATCGAATCCTTCCTCAACCACAGAGTTCAGAGTTCGCTCAGTACGCCCGGAAAGCTCTGCAACCGGAGCATTACGCGACGAATGATAAACCATATATTTAATCAAACGGAAGGATATTTCTTGTTGTGCATTCACAGAATAGACGATCTTGGCAGAATCTTCGTTGCATTCGCTCTTGTGAGAATAGTTGTTCTCAGTCTGAATCACATGATCGACTCCGCAGGCAACGGTCATTTTGCTCGTACGGACCTGATGCCCTAAAAGAATTCTCTGGTCTTTAACCTGATGAACTTGAGGAACGAAAACGCTGTCTTCGAAGGCGCGAGATTTTCTTGGATCCTCTTCATCACCATTACCCTCACTTGTATCCGATGGACAGCGCAATTTGGATGAAATGATCAACTTTGCCGGGGCATTGAGAACCTTTACTTCGTAGCAAATTGCAGCTACGTGCCGGTGTTCCAATGAGACAATTCTGGTAGATTGGATGGAAACTTGCTTTCCGGAACCTGTTTGCCAAAGAACATCCCGATGAAGAGCCCCTTCCTTCATGTCGAGCACACGTTCATAAGATTTAAGATCTGCCGTGGGAAGATAAAAAGGCTCGTCGTCCACGTATAGCCTTATTACTTTACTATCGGTGACATTCAGCATTGTTTGGCCTGTTTTGGCAAAACCATAAGCACTTTCTCCATAGCGGATGGGCCACTGCTCGTGAAATCCATTTATATAGGTTCCACGCTGAATGACAGGTGTCCCTTCCTCCTGATTACCCCTAAATCCTAAATAACCATTGCCAGTTGCAAAAACGGTTTCGTCCTGGGCAATATATTGAGGGGCAAACTTCTTTTGAATGATCTTCCAATCATCTAAAGGATAAATATGCTTGGGAGGAAGTTTAATTTTCTTCGATATCATATTATTTCGTACTTCTTTCTTTTGGTTTTTTCTAAACTTTTATCACCGGCATAGCCACTTCTTATTTCAAGAATTTGATATCTTAGCCATTGTCTCCATCCTCTTCGTTTATAATGATAAAAGTTAGAACAAATATCTGACTTTCCCTGGAATTAGCTCGATATAGTCAATGTTCATTATTAATCTTCATAACTATCAGAACCTGCTAAAAGCCTGAATCAAGCTTAGCCAATTTTAAAGGGCTGCCCTGTTAAACCAAGAACAGTAGACCACAAATCTCCCTGGAGATTGACATAGCGACGACCCTTTGTAATCATTGCCATTGGAAGGTGAACGTACTTGGCATGCCGGGCACCGACAATCATTTTAGTTCTACCGCTCATAGCTGCATGAACAGCAGACTGGCCAAGCCGCGTGCAATAGACCCGATCCATAGCAGAAGCAGGTACACTGCGTACCATATAACTTGGATTGACATATTTTATGTTGATGTCTTTGCCAGCCTTTTTGAAAAAGGCTTTGATTTGATCTGATAAGAAAAGCGCGATATCTTTATTAAGGACATTGCCCGAAGCATCCTTTTCTTTAGGCATATCCTTAAAGAACTCCTGACCTGCGCCTTCAGCTACCACAATCACGGCATGTTTTTTAGTTTCCATTCTCCGTTTGAGGCAATTGAGTAAGCCATTCTTGCCAATGAGCTTAAATGGGCTTTCAGGTATCAGTACAAAGTTAGCATCTGGCTGAGCTACGGATGCTGAGGCTGCTATAAAACCTGAATGTCGCCCCATTAATTGAACGATTCCGATAGTATCCGTATAAGAGCGTGCTTCAGTATGGACACTCTGAATGGCCTTCATAGCTTCCTGAGCGGCAGTGATTATCCCAAAAGTACGGTCCAAATGGAGAATATCATTGTCAATCGTTTTAGGGATCCCGATGACGCTTATCTCGGCATTTCTAAGTTTCGTTTCCTCGGCAATAGCCAATGCGCCACGCATTGTACCATCACCACCTATCACAAACAAAAGATTTATTTTCTTTTTGATAAGAAAATCTACCATAGCGGTAGAATCTTGTTTTCCCCTTGAACTTCCTAAAATACTACCTCCTTTTTCATGAATATCATCGACCACTTCAGGTGTCAGTTGTATCATTTCATGGCCATATTCCTCGATAAAACCGGCATAGCCGTTGGCTATCCCATAGATTTCCTTCACACCGTATTCATAAAAGAGCGATATGAAAATAGCCCGGATTACGTCGTTGATCCCCGGACACAAACCACCGCAGGTTACAATGGCTGCTTTAGAGGTGGCCGGATCAAAATAAATTTTTTCTCGCGGACCGGCAACTTCTGTTGTTGGTTGCTCAGGCACACCTTGAGAGTATTTATTGGAATCTTCTGTAAAGATTTCAAAAAGAACTTTCCTATCATCCGTTACAAACTGTACCGCCTTATTTTTTTCTTTAAGCGGAGAACTTATCATAGACTCCCCTACTTTTTCAATGCTTAAATCGATCTTAATTTTTGAGCTCATCGGGTTGAATTACTTTTTACACAAGATAAGACTTATGTTATTTAATAGTTAATAAATATTCTCGATATTAAGAGCTAGTTGTCCTGATGATGGATCTTCTTTTATAAAGCAATATTTTACTTCTAAAATTCACCCTTTCTAATGTTTGCTTTGCAAATAAATTAAGGTAGAAGATACTATCCCTAAAAGCCAGCACAAAAATAAGGAAATTGTGTTTTGTTTGCGTTATTTTATAGTTACCCATTTGCATAATCACGGATTATCATTATCTTAATATGTTATTAGGTAAGGTTTTTAATTATCATTATTTTTTATTTCCATTCTTAAGTGATCGCGACAGGATTACCCAATGGTTTTCCTTTGCAAGCCAGCCTAAATGAAAAGTATCACTGTTAAATATCTACATGATAAAAATCATTAATTGATAATACCCGATGCCGTAAATTAACAATGAATTGGAAAATACTATTGTGATGCAAAAACTAAAAACATTGTTCTTATTTGGCACCCTTTTATATGTGTTCAATCTATCTGCACAAGAAAAGGGAGCAACAGAATTCAAAGGGAAAATAGGCAAAACGCTTGAGGACTCTGAAGAATATTGGCCGGAACCTGTTACTGCACCCAAAGATGCGCCGAATGTCCTTGTCTGGCTTATCGACGACATGGGCTACGGTCATTCAAGTGCTTTTGGTGGTCTAACACCAACTCCTACTATAGACAAATTAGCAAATAGTGGTTTGCGTTACAACAACTTCCACACCACTGCTCTATGTTCCCCTTCCAGGGCATCTATAGCTGC
>JBPCUI010000381.1:0-12165 GCA_051011235.1 Flavobacteriaceae bacterium | reverse complement strand
GATCTGGGCCTCTATATGTTGGTGCCTGGTCACCACCCCTTTGGGCTTGCTCGTAGTACCACTCGTATAAAGAATCATCGCCTTTCTTTCAGAAGTAATTTCTGGCAATTCCTTTATAGCTTCTACCAGAAGTGAATCTAAGGTGACCAGCGGTATACCGGACTCTTTCGCCAGGATCGCGCCCACTTCTTTGAAAGAGTCATCTGCAATTATAATGGAAGCATTGGTATCTTCTACCACATATTTCATAGCGGGTATGGGGTGCATAACACAAAGTGGCACAGCAATACCTCCCGCCCTCCAGATACCCCACTGCACAGCGGTGTATTCAAAAGATGGAGCGGTCAGGAAGGCAATGCGCTTTTCTAACAAATCCGACTTGTTAGCCAAAATATTTGAGGCAATGGCAGCGGATGAATGTAGAAGCGCCCTGTATGAGTAAGACTTGCCTTTGCTAACTATTGCAGTTCGCGACTTAAACCCGGCCGCTTTTTCGATGATTTTCATAAGCTGTCTTAAGTGTCAAAGCGCAACAGTTTTTCCCGATTTAAAAGATTCATCAGCTGCCAGCACAATTTTCAGGCTGTTTACGGCATCCTGAAGATGTTCTGCCAGGTCGAGGTCTTTTGTAATGGCCCGAAGAAAATATTGTTGTTCGAGCAGACAAAGCCCATCGTGATCGGGTTCTTGTTCGGTGCTGATGGTTTCGTCTTGTTTAGCGAAGGAACCATCAGGGTTCAGTACACTGTGATGCAGGATTAAGGAGCCGGTTTTTGTATGACCTTCAATGTCGTCCGAATCACCTTTGGCACTGTCCGCAATGGACACGCAGCCTTTCGGTCCAATAACATCTTTAATAAAAAAAGAAGTTTGGCTCATCATTGGCCCCCAACCCGCTTCGTACCAACCCACGGAGCCATCCTTAAACCGCACCTGTAACTGGCCGTAATTATACATATCCGCGTCTATTTCTTCTGATAGACGTGCGCCAATAGCACTCACGCTAACGGGCTCAGAACGGGTCATCAGGCACATGATATCTACATAGTGCACCCCGCAATCGACAATAGGCGACATTGAGTTCATGAGTTGTTTATGAGTGTACCACTTGGAGCCCGAACTCTGCTGGTTGAGATTCATTCTCATCACCAATGGTTTACCTAGATTTTGGGCTATTTCTACAAATCTATCCCAGGCAGGGTGAACCCTCAAAATATATCCGACTACGAGTTTTTTTCCTTTGTTTCGGGCCAAACCGGCCAACCGAACGGACTCTTCAACAGTTAGCGCAAGTGGTTTTTCAACAAAAACATGGGCTCCCGACTCCAATGCCATTTCAATAAATGGGGCATGGGTATCGGGGTAGGTACTTATGGCGACCGCATGGGGCTGGGTTTGTTCCAAAGCCTGCTTGTAATCCCCAAAGGTGGGATAGCCACCCAGGATTTTGGAAAGACGATCTCTGCTTTCGGGTTTTCTGCTCACCAGGCCAACAATCTTAAAATCTTTTAATTGATGATAAGCCTTAGCGTGGCTTGCACCCATATGACCACATCCAACTACAAGTACTTTAATCTCTTTCATGAGCCAACATTTAGATTCAGGATTCCCTGAAGGAGAATTGCGTTTATGAATTACTAAAAATACGATTTTAATATAGCTTTTACGCCGGAGTAATACGAGCTACCGAACAGGTTTAAGTGGACAAGCAGGTAGTAAAGTTGGTAGATTTTTAAACGACCAGGGCTTTCATGATCCATCGGTAATATCTTCTCATAGGAGCTGTAGAAACTGTCTCCAAACCCGCCGAAAAGCATGGACATTGCTATATCTACTTCGGAATGGCCGTAATAAATCGCAGGGTCAATTAGAAAAGGTGTTCCGTCCATTCGGACCAAATAGTTACCGCTCCATAAATCTCCATGGACGAGTGAAGGTCTAACTGCCGGACAAAAATCTATAAGCACTTTGATCATTTTATCGGCAGAGGGGATTTCAGAAACTTCAAGCAGGCGGCGATTTACAGCCAGATTTAACTGAGGAACAAGTCGTTCTTTTACATAGAAATGTGGCCAGGTTTCATGGCTCTTATTGGATTGCGACAAGCTTCCTATAAAATTGTCGGAAGCCCAGCCAAAAGAAGAAGCGTATTGCTTGTGAAGCAAGGCGAGTTGTCTTCCAAAATTAGCCATGTCATTTTTTGTTGGCCTTTTGGTTTCCACGAACTCCATTATCAGTACAGCCCCTTGACCCAAGGGCTCGCAAAAATGTATTTCAGGAACGCGAATTGTTTTAGTTGCCGCTATCGCATTTAACCCATCTGCCTCAGCCTGAAATACTGATATCGCATCAGCTTTTTGCAGGAGCTTGCAAAATAAACGGTTTGTAGCGGTGCTGATCCGATAGGCCTGGGCGATATCACCCCCGGTAACCGCAACACAATGTTGTATAGGCGAACCGATAAGCGCTGAAAGATGGTGCTGTAACGTGCTATCCATAGGTTAAATTTCGAAAACTTTTAGCAGACGGTTAAGATTATAGGGAATATTATTTGATGTTTCAAAGCAAATGCTTAGTTTTAATGCATGCCTAGACAGAAGCAGTATTCAGAAGAAGCCGTATTGAATAAGGCGGTAGATGTATTTTGGAGACGGGGATATAAATCGGCTTCCATTAGAGAGCTGGAAAAAGAAATGGGCATTAACCAATTCTCCATATATGCGAGCTTTGGAAGTAAGAAAAAGCTGTTTTTAAAGGCTTTAGATCGATATAGCGCACAGGTTAAAGAAATATTTCTAACCGACCTGATCAGGTCAGAAGGAAATATCTCGGATATAAAGAAATTTATGAGATCCTTTGTAGATTCCGTGCAGACCGGAAAAACTCCAAATGGCTGCCTGATGGCCAATACGGCTATGGATATGGGGTCTAGCGAAAAAGAGGTAAAAATACGCTTGAACTACTTCTTTGACTTACTAAATAATGTATTTACCGAGGTATTGGAGAAAGCGAGGATTCGCAATCAAATAACCAAAAATGCTCCCATTGAAAAGTATGCCAATTTCCTTGTTGGGTGTACCGAGGGCCTTGCAGTTACCGCAAAAGTACTGGATGATGATCAATTAAATGATTTTATCGAAATCACGATCGCTACCCTGAAATAATTTTTTTTGCGTCATAACTAAGCAATTGCTTATTAACAAAACCATTAATTCAATTATTATGGCACGGGTAAAACTGGTTGAAATGGAGGACGCTTCTCCCAAATTAAGAGCGAGCTATGAAAAATCTGCAGATCGTTTCGAGATGCTGCTAAACATCTTTAAGGCATGGGGTATTGTTCCCAATCTCTGTATTCCCATAACTGATTTCATTATGGAAATACTTCAGGATGGTTATGTAGATTGGAAAACAAAAGAATTGGTGATTCTGAAATCGACACTTGAGAACGAATGTGAGTACTGTGTAACACAGCACGAGGTCGTTTCAAGAAGACTGGGTATAGCAGACGAAAAAGTTGCCGATCTCAAAGGACTAAAATACAAGACCAGCCCCCATTTTACAGAAGGAGAAAAGGCAATCTTGGATCTGACTTTACAGATACGTGACGATGCGAATCGCGTGAGCGAAGAACTCTGGTCGCGTATCATGGAACACTGGACCGAACAGCAGGCCGTGGAGATCGTTTATACAATCACCGCATATATCATGGTGAGTAAATTTGGAGATGCGCTACACGTGGAATTGGAACCGGTCTTTGCCGATCTTCAAACTCAATTAATATAGTTCCCGGTAATATTGCTCGGCCATTCTGCGACTTGTAAATTGCGGAATAACATCGTCAATAGCCTTAAATACGATCTCCTGCCAAATATCAGGGGTATCGTAATAGGCTGGTAATACTTCATTTTCGAGGGATCTGTATAGATTTTCACTATCGTGTCTGTCCTGTTGCCAGGCAGGCAAGAGGTGATCTACTTCCGGCAATACAAAACAGTTTTTGCGGTGTTCCTGGAATTCCGGGATCCAGCCGTCATTAATTGACAGGTTTACCGAACCGTTCATGGCTGCGGTCATACCACTGGTCCCTGAGGCCTCCCGGGTAATCCGGGGTGTGTTCAACCAGACATCCGAGCCCAGTTTCATTTTTCTGGAGAGCTCCATCTCATAACCAACAAGGACAGCCATATTAGACTTGTACTTCGTATGGTGAACCAGGTGATTAAACTGGTCAATAGCGTAAAAGTCAGTGGGGTAGGGCTTTCCGGACCAGATTACCTGGACTGGCCGGTCTGTAGACGACATAATGGCTTCCAACCTGTTGAGGTCTCTAAGCAGTAAATCTGCTCTTTTGTACTCTGCAAATCGCCGCGCCCAAACTATTGTGAGCACATCCGGGTCGAATAATTTACCTGTCTGATTTAATACTTCTTCAAAAAGAGCGGTTTTAAGCTCTTTCTTCCGTTTGCCAAATGCCTTAGAGTTCCTGTTTGTCCATGCCTTTTCTAATTGTGGATCCTGCCAGAATTTTTGATTTTGTGCATTTGTGATTGGGATGATCTTACTGATTCCGGAATAGTCCTGCCACATTCGCTGAGCCACTTTGGCGTGCAATTTAGATACGGCATTGGTTTTTTTTGCCATTCGCAAGGCCGAAACGGTATAACTTATCATGCCACCATTAACCGTTTCCTTTTTGAGTTCTTCGGGGTTGAGGGTACGCCCGAAAAACCCACAATCGTTCAGATGACGACCTTCTCTTTCCGCATTTCCGGCCATTTCCGGCGTATGCGTAGTAAAGACCATTTTATCTTTAGATACACCCCGGTCTCGCAGGTAATAAAATGCCGGAAGGGCATGGCCTTCATTTAGGTGATATACATCTGCACCACCAAGCGCCTCAACAATTTTAGCCCCTCCAATTCCCAAAACGATATTCTGGGATATCCTGGTAAGTTGATTGTTGTCGTATAAATGGTTGGTAATTGTGCGTGAAAGGTGGTCATTCCCATCTACATCTGTGGTTAGCAGGTATATCGGAATGCTGCCAAAAATTTCAGGTTTTAGTACATAAGCCCGAACCTTTACTGCAGGATTATCATAAATATTAACCTCTACCTCCAGGCCGGAATCCTCTAAAAAAGTATAGACCTTTTCAACAAAATTTGTCTGCAGCGTCTGATCCTTATTACGACCCTGATCGTAATAGCCATATTTCCAGAGCATTCCAATTCCTATCATATTCTGCTTGCCTTCAAAAGCCGATAACATATGCGATCCGGCAAGGAATCCAAGCCCACCAGAATAGATTTTCAAAGCCTGGTGAACGGCGAATTCCATACTGAAATAGGCAACCTTTTTCTTAAACTTTTCTGCTGGTTTATACGGATGGTACCATTTGCTGTATTTACTCTGCATTGACGGAGAATTTTTAATGAAGCGCTAAATATAAAATAATAGCTAAGATTAGAGCGATATTCAATACAAAATTGACGAGAATCAACCTCAATTGGTTATTTGAAAATCAATTTATAAGTATAAAAGCCCCTGCTCAATTTACACCAGCGAAAGCCAATAAAGAAGTATTTTATTGGAGAATGGTGTTGTAGGCGTCTTCGTTGGCCATTAATTCTCGTGCGCTTAAAATTGCCTCATCTTTTTCAAGATAATACTCGTAAAGACCCTCTCTGTAAAAATACCTCTTTACAATTTCATCTTCAAGACTCTTTTGTATGGAATTCTTATAGGTGTCCATAGCAGTCTCTTTACTGCGATCAATCTCGCTAAGCAATGTTTGGAATTGCTGCTTTACATCCTCATCAAATATTTTCTTATCCTTACCCGCCATCGCTTCTTTGAGAACTTTTTCTGTATTGGTGGTGAAATTGAAATTGCTTTCAGAAACAAAAGCCTTAAATTGGTTAAAGTCCTGATCTTCAAACTGGAAATCATTTATTTGCTCGAGAGGATTTTGGTAATAATATCTGGTAGCATAATCAAAAATAGTATTGTTTCCCTGTAAGGCCTTCACCAGAGAGTTGGCTTTGAGAGTTTCAATTTCTATATCTGGTAAAACGCCACCACCATCCTGGACTTTTCTGCCGTTCCTGGTTTTGAATTCCTTAAATTCCGTATTTCTAAGCGCATTCCCGGACTCGTCCCGGTTTCTGTAGTCTAATGCTTGTATACAGCGACCCGATGCCGTGTAATATCTGGATATAGTAACTTTTAACTGGGTTCCATATGTAAGGCGCAGTGGTCTTTGCACCAGGCCTTTCCCAAAACTTCTGGCGCCTATGATTACCGCCCTGTCGAGGTCTTGCAAACTCCCGGATACAATTTCACTGGCTGAAGCACTGCTGCCGTTTATCAAAACCACCAAAGGAATTTCGTCATCTTCTGGCTGGTTCTTGGTCATATATTCCCTGTTGAACTTTTTCACCTTAGACTTCGTGGTTACAATAAGCTCTCCTTTGGGAACAAAAAGATTAGTTACATTTATTGCTTCAGATAACAAGCCGCCGGGATTACCTCTTAAGTCGAGAATAATCCTTTCTGCCCCCTGAGCTTTGAGATCTTGAAGTGCCTTTTTAGTTTGCTGCGAAGCCTTGGCATTAAACTTACTCAATACGATATACCCGGTTTTATCGCCGGCCATTTTGTAATAAGGCACAGCGTCTACTTCAATAGCTTCTCTTTCAATGGTTGTAGTTTCTGTTTTCCCCTGCCTAACGTAAGTTACATCAACACTGGTGCTGCGGGCACCTTTTAGAAGCTCAGTGGCGTCGTCCTTAAAATTGGAAATGAGAATATCTCCTATTTGAATAATTTCATCACCGGCCTTTAGTCCGGCTTTGTCTGCCGGATAATCCTTATAGGGCTCTATTATGAGGAGTTTGTTTTTGTAAGAGCGAACGAGCGCGCCTATCCCTGAATATTCTCCTGCATTATTTATTTTATAAGCTTCAACATCTTGTTCATTGAGAAATTTGGTATATGGATCCAGATCTTCCAACATATTCTTAATGGCGGTATCCATTAATTCCGCAGGATTGGTTTCATCCACATAGTTCATGTTCAGTTCCTTGAAAAGCGTGGTAAAAATCTCTATCTGTTTTGCGATCTCGAAAAAATCATTCTTAAAACTACTGCCGGCAATAAGGATCACTACTGCCAGAATTGGCACCACAAAATTTTTGCGAATCTGCATATTCATCTTTTCTTATTTACTAGTTTCTGAAAAACACCCTGTAAAGAGTCTTCAATTTCCCTGTACAGGGGCATTTCCTTACCAAGGTATAAAATAAGGAACGCAAAGTTCCCCTCTATGTTGTTAAAAATTAGATGTTTGTTAAGCCTGTAACTCTCCCGCATAAGTCGTTTTATCCGATTCCTGTGTACGGCGCTTTTAAAATTTTTTTTTGGCACACTTACAGCTGTTTTAAACCTGCATTCCTGGCCGTCATCTATGGAGAGGTAATACATCTTTAAAGGATGATGAGTAATAGCTTTTCCCTCCCGAAAAAGGCGCTCTATGGTCTTTTTGGATTTAAGTTTTTCCTTTTTGTTGAATTTAAATGACATCGGGGATAAAGTTAAGCAATCTAAAGGGCTCCGGGCTCTATGACATTTATCATATTTATCCCTAAAATAGGATTTTATCTTGCATTCTTTTATATTTCCACTGCAATCAGTACAAGACCATAGCTCATGGGGGAATTCAACGTAAAGAAACTAACGGGAGACGGAAATAAAACGGAATATATTTCCCAGTTACTTACCGATATCGATGCCCTGGAACAGATGTTAAAAAATGGAATGTTCCGCAACTCCACTATTAGAATTGGAGCTGAACAGGAGTTTTGTTTAGCTAATGAAACCTGGGAACCTTCCAACAAGGCCATGGAGGTTTTAAAGCTTATCGACGACCCACATTTTACTTCAGAACTAACCCTCTATAACCTTGAAATTAATTTAGACCCCGCCGTATTAACCGAGAATTGTTTCTCGGAAATGCATCAACAGCTCAAAGAGCTCCTTGCAAAAGCCGAAGCTGCTGCTGAGAAACATGGCACGAAAATAATTCTTACCGGGATCCTGCCTACCGTGAGCGAAAAGTACATGGGGATGGATTATATGACGCCCATAAGGCGTTACAAGGTGTTGAACGAAGTAATTAAGGACATTAGAAAAGATGACATTGAGCTCCATATTAAAGGAGTCGATGAGGTTAATCTTCACCATAACAATATTCTATATGAAGGCTGCAATACCAGTTTTCAGTCGCACTTGCAGATAGACCCGGACGATTTTGCCAATACCTATAATTGGGCACAGGCCATTGCGGGTCCTATCCTTTCGGTTTGTACTAATTCACCCTTGTTGCTCGGACAGGAACTATGGGAAGAAACCCGTATTGCCCTCTTCACCCAAAGTGTCGATACAAGGGCAAGCACATTTATACTGAACGAGAAAGAGTCGAGGGTAAGCTTTGGAAGCGATTGGGTGAAAGGATCTGTGGTGGATTTTTATAAAGATGCTGTTATCCAATTCAGAAGCCTGTTAACAACAGATTTTGATACAGACAGCATGACCGAATTAGACGAAGGCAAAGTTCCGAAATTAAGGGCACTTGCTTTGCACAACGGGACCATTTACAAGTGGAATCGCATATGTTACGGTCAGAATAATGGAGAACCACATCTTAGAATTGAAAACCGGTACATACCTTCCGGCCCAACAACAGATGACGAAATAGCAAATATGATGTTGTGGGTTGGTGTAATGATCGCCAGACCTAAGAAATTTGATGAGATTCACCAAAAGATGAACTTTAAGGATGTAAAAAGCAACTTTTTCAATGCAGCCAGATACGGCATGGCGGCACAATTTTACTGGGATGAACAATTATTGGGCAGCCATCAATTGCTTTTAGATCATTTTTTACCCATGGCATTCCGGGGGCTTTACAGGCTGGGAGTGGCACCTCGGGACGCGGAGCACTATCTATCTATTATTGAAAAGAGGATCCGTTCATATAATGGTTCCCGATGGATGGTTGAGGCTTACAGGAAGTTAAAGCGGGACTATAAAACACCGGATGCGTTAAAAATTCTTGTGGCCACAATGTATGAAAGGCAAAAGCGGAATTATACGATAGATGCCTGGCTGTTACCCCGTGGAGAGGAATATAAAATACCGGAGGAAGACCTGACCGTACGGGATCGGATGAATGTCAAGACTATAACTGCCATGGAAAATGATAGCGCAGAGCTGGTCTTGAAAATGATGCTGTGGAAGAACATCCATCACACTCCCATTTTGGACAACGATCTCGACCTGGTGGGTTTGCTCACGTGGACAGATGTTCAGAATTATTTGGAAGATCCGGCACAGCTGAAGGAGCACATTAGAGCTATAATGACTCAAAACCTGATCACCGTTGAAGCAGACATGCGCCTCTCTGAGGCAAAAGATCTTATGGAAAAAAATCAAATCAATTGTTTGCCAGTTGTACACGGAAGGAAGCTTATAGGAATTATAACCTCGAACGACTTTTAATGACGCAAAACCCGGCCGAACTTATCGAAGAGATAGATACCACACGTATTATTGGTCATATTAGAGGGGATCAAAAAGGCCCGACTCTTGTATTTTTCGGTGGCATACACGGAAATGAACCATCGGGGGTTAAAGCACTCGAAAGAGTATTTGCCAGACTGGAACTAAAAAAGGAGAAAGTCAAGGGCAATATTTTTGGCATTCGGGGAAATATTCCGGCACTTGCAAAAGAATGCAGGTTTTTGGAGAACGACCTCAACCGGATCTGGACTCATCGCGGAATCCAGGCTATTAATTCTAAAGGACTTTCGGAAAGAACAAGTGAAGAAGAAGAACTTGTAGAAATCCATAGGATTATTTCGGAAATTGTCAAAAATGATTCACCGCCTTTCTATTTTATCGACTTCCATACTACATCGAGCCCAACCCTGCCGTTTATTACAATCAACGACGCATTGATCAACCGTAAGTTCGCCAGTCTTTTTCCATTGCCGGTAATTCTGGGTTTAGAAGAATATCTCGAAGGCCCATTGCTGAGTTACATCAACGAGAAGGGCTATGTGGCTATAGGATTTGAATCCGGACAGCACTACACCAGAGAGGCGATGGAAAACAGTATTGCTTTTACCTGGCTTACATTGTTATTTACGGGAGTGCTGCCAGACTCAT
This sequence comes from Flavobacteriaceae bacterium, assembly GCA_051011235.1. Taxonomy (GTDB): domain Bacteria; phylum Bacteroidota; class Bacteroidia; order Flavobacteriales; family Flavobacteriaceae; genus JAHEJJ01. The sequence continues at coordinate 1,935 of JBPCUI010000381.1, read as the reverse complement.
TTCAACCCAAACGGAAAAAATATCTGGAGGAACTGAAAAAGGCTGCAGGAGGGAATTCCACTTTCTACGAGGTTACGCACAGGCACCGTATCACTAACAAGGACCAGTTTAATATGTTGCCGGGGTTTAGAAGTTTTGATACAATCAAAGAAGGAACCAAATTGGCTTCCCACAACGGAGAACAACTCAGCACTGAAAAGAAATCTATTGTCTTCATGCCTCTGTATCAGGAACAAGGGGAGGAAGGGTTTTTCCTTATTCGAAAGATTCCCAAATGGGTGTTGAAGCTGTCTGCAGGCATGCGAAAGCTAAGAATGGACGCGCTATTGACGCTACTACCCGGTATATCCTGGGCTTCCCCGGAGAAGGATCGACTAATGATCAACCTGAAAGTGGCCAGGTTTCTAAGCAAACCCTTGTTTCATTTACTGGGATACAGAAGCAGAACAGTGGATAAGACCCATATCCTTATGAGTAACCGGGAGCGGGCCGCAAAAAACGAAATGTACAGAAACACAAGCTGGTACGACTAAAAACCACTTCTTTTATAGTTTGCTCAGGCTCGCACCACAATCTTTAATTATTACTGGGCTGACCAGATGTTATCGTTCCTGTCGATATCTGCCATGAGTTGAGACGGGTCAATTACAATCGCTTTGATAGATTCTACAGGCTTGTCTATTGTAAATTCATATGTCGGGAACGCCCAGGGCCAGTCTGCGAGCACTGTCCTTTCTATATTCGGATAGGGGTTTTCTTTTTCACCCCTCATGATTCGCAGTGCAGTATAAAATGTCTCCCGGCTGTTATCCTGATAGACAACAAGTATATCCAATGGCATGGGCATTAAGCCTTTGCGTTCCAGCACTACCTTGGTTTTAGCGCCATCGGCAGAAACTTCCTTTACTCCGTAATCAATTGTGTTTGTCGTTTGCGTCCAATCTACCAGGTACCAATCGAGCTCTAAGCCGGATTCTTTCTCTGCCACCCGCTTGATATCGTTAGGGACCGGGTGTTTAAACTTGAATTTTTTATAGAATTCGCGAAGGGAGGCCATTAATTTATCCTGCCCTATCACATAGCCTAATTGCGACAAGAAAATGGATCCCTTACTATAGGCGGCAATTCCATAAGCAAAATTGAGATCATAACGATCTGCATGGGTAGATTGCGGCTGTTCCTTCCCGGAACGAACGAGTGCTTCGTAACCCTTATATGAATTTTCGAATGGGTTTTCCTTCTTCTGATCCATAACCTCGTTCATGCAAAGACTGGAAATAAAAGAGGTAAATCCTTCATCCATCCAGGCGTGTTTAAGTTCATTAGTGGCCAGTAAATGCTGAAACCATGAATGCGCCAATTCGTGTACAGTTACACCAACAAGGCTGCCAAAACTGCGTTCGCCTGTAATTAGGGTGCTCATGGCGTACTCCATACCACCATCCCCTCCCTGCACCACTGAATACTGCTTATATGGATAAGTGCCTATGTTCCTGTTAAAGAACTCCATGGCCTCCTGTGTTTTTGGCTGGAGATTTTTCCAGTTTTCCAGGATCTCCGGATTGTTCTTATAAAAAAAATGAAGCGTTGGACCATCTTCCATTTTTAAGGTATCGTGCACATAGTCCGGATCGGCGGCCCACATAAAATCATGGACCATAGGGGCGATAAAATGCCATGTTAATGTTTTCCCTTTTACTTTTTTAAGTTTTGCCCCAGGACTTTGATAGCCATGCCCGATTTCGTCAGGGTTTTGCAAATATCCTGTTCCACCAACCGTGTAGTTTTTGTCAATGGTGAGTTTTACATCAAAATCACCCCACTCGCCGTGAAATTCTCGAGCTATGTACGGATCGGCATGCCAGCCTTCAAAATCATAGGCCGCAATTTTCGGATACCACTGGCTCATAGAGAGCGCCACGCCCTCTTTATTGT
>JBPCUI010000380.1:0-4961 GCA_051011235.1 Flavobacteriaceae bacterium | reverse complement strand
AGGCTATGTTTTACAGAGAGGGTAATCTTTTTATAATTACTAAAAACAGATCCAAACCCTTTGATGGCGAGGCTTTTATCTATAAGATCCCTGCAAAAAAAGGCAAGCATGATGCCACTCTCGTTGGGAGTTTCACCCCTTGCAAGGAATATGCCACCTGCCGTATCACTTCTGCCGATATTTCTCCTGACGGCCAGAAGATCGTTTTGCTGAGTTATGGCAAGCTCTGGATTTATACAGAGTTCAGTGAAGACGACTTCACCAAGGGTACGCTCAGATTTATCAACCTGGGTTCAGGTACTCAGTTGGAGTCTGTGAGTTTTCTGGATGAGCAGACGCTCCTGCTTTCCGATGAGCAGAGTGTAGGTACAGGACGTAATTTGTATCGATTTGAGCTAGAGTGAAGGACGGGTCTTTTTAATTGTTGATCTGGCAAACAAAAAGCCCAAACCACCTTTGTTTTTAGGTGTTAACTTTTTTCAAGTACCAATTTTTTGCCCTATATTTATTGTTTCCCCCTGCCCCAGCTTGAAATAGTATTCTGTACATTTTGAACACATAATAAATTGCTAACAACACAAAAAAGAAATATGAAAAAATTTATCCCATTATTCGTTTTGGCAGCCCTTGTTCTTACTAGCTGTAAAACTACTTACATGACCAATTCAACCAATGTAAGTAATCAAAAAAAGAAATACGATAAAATCCTGGTGGTCTACCGGGAAGGTGATATGACCGGGCGAATCGCGTTAGAAAATCAAATAGTCAGGGATCTGGCAGCACAGGGTGTAAGTGCAGTTTCCTCTGTGCAGGTGATTAAAACAGATTCCTTCCAAAAAGAACTCACAGAAGCTGAGTTGGATCAGCTGGTGGATGCATTGCTCGATGCCGGTTATACCGGGGTATTAGTAACCAACTTGCTCGATAAATCGCAATACACTCAGGTTACTCCGGGTGCCACTTATGGCGGATACGGAGGTTACTATGGCGGTTTCCGTGGATACTACGGTGCCTACCCCATGACCTATCGGGAACCGGACCGGGTCACTACCGGTATTGAATACATTCTGGAAACCGTAATGTTCGACATCAGTGATAACGATGGTGAAAATTTACAGTGGGTAGGAAGGTTCTCCGTCAAAAATCCAACAGATGTTCAAAAAACCGTGGCCAAATATTCAGAAGAACTAGTCACTGAATTAATGGCACATAGCATCTCGAACTAAACGCCTTATCCTTATAATTGATAATCCATCTTGAGGGATCTTAGACAGTGGATGTATTAATTCACACCCATAAACCGTCTGCTGTCTGCGGTCAACCATTTTACCAAGACTGGCTAAATCCCAATCCGATGATTAAGTGAATCAAATTATAACATTGGTTTTGGATGGATGATAAACGACCAGGTCTTGTATAGCCCTGGTATTAAGTGTTTATTATACTAAATATGGGAAGGTTTCTTTATATTGTATCCCTAACAGTTTTGGGATATCAATGCATAAAATGTGTAGAATACTTCTCCTGTTCTGTCTACTGATTTCAAGCTTTGCATTCGCTCAGCGAGATACGCTGCGCTTTAAAAACGGGGATGTTATGGTTGGGTTGGTAAAGGATCTGGGAACCGGGGTCCTAACCATCAAAACACCTTACAGCAAGAAAGATTTCACAATTAAATTCAATAGAGTAAAAGAGCTTGTCATTGAGCGCAAATGCATCATTACCCTGACCCAGGGTAGAAACTATTTCGGATATGTGCGAACATCTGATGAGGGCAACATAAGTATCACTGAAAACGATGGCAAGGTCATACAGGTACCTATCAACCAGATTACCTCTTTGCAGGAAGTGGATGATAATTTCTGGAGCCGGTTCAGAGGGGCTATCGATGTGGGGGCCAATATTACAAAAGCCAATAACAACAGGCAATTTAATACGGCGGCGCGTATTTCCTACTCGGGTGTAAAATGGTTACTCGACGGCAAATTGGATATCCTGATCTCCGCCCAAGACAGTGTGGCGGAAACCAGCCGTACCGATGCACAATTGGAAGGCTTGAGACTCCTGGGCAAGAATCATTTTATCATAGCAGAGATCTCCTTTCTCCAAAATACCGCTCAGGCACTTGATGCGAGGATAAGCCCCAGCCTGGGTTATGGTAAGTTTCTGGTAAACACCAATAAAATGTATCTCGGGCTATCCGGTGGTTTTAACTATAATATCGAGCGATTCGTAAATGAGTCGGAGGATCGGAAGACTTCAGAAATCTTTGTTGCGGTAGGGCTTAATATGTTCGATTATGAAAAAATCGACATTTTTGCCGGGCTAAGAGCATTGCCCAGCCTTTCGGAGAAAGATCGATTTCGGATAGACTTTAATTTTAAATTTAAGTACAAGATCATCAAGGATTTTTACATCAGTGCAGGGCTTACAATTAACTACGATAACCAGCCCGCTTCGGTAGGGGACTCATTTGACTACGTTGTGAATACCGGCTTTGGCTGGAAGTTTAACGATTAGCGGATCTTAACAGCCTGCTCAATAAATTCTAATAAGGTTTTTCAACCACGATTTTTACCCTATCTCCCGGATTCAAGGTGGCATCTGCCTTCATTCCGTTCAGGAAAGCATTGATTTCAGGTTTCTTGCTACTTCTCCCGTGTTCGCTTGCATTTTCCCAGCTCTCATTTGAATTTATCACAACTATTTTGAGTTCTGATTTTACAACTCTGTTTCGCTCTTCTTTGGTCATAGCATGCAAACTTCTGGCCGAGTTTCGTAAATCCTCTTCATACCGTGTAGGGGCCATCCCGATCAATTTAAAAACGAGCTGATCTATCCTTGTCCACGCCAGGTAAATGTACATTGGTTCAGCGCCCGAAGTATCTGTTAAAGTGATCACGTAAGCAGGTTGGTTATTCACTACAACTGTTTTGGATTTCATGGGTGTCCGCGGGTATTTCTCTTTTAAGGCCGATTCAAATTCTTTTCCGAGTTCAGCGGTCGATTTTTGAGGATCTTCAAGACCTAAAAAAATAGCTGCCTTCCGGTCGGGATGAACAGCTCCTACCGTTGTGGTCTGATTAGAGGTTTCCCAATTCCTGGGAAATCTTATGGTAAATCCCAAATCGGGATGAAGGAACTCGTTTTCTTCAAATATCCCATGCGCCGGGTTGTTTCCAAATAGCATCCCATCGAGAGGTGAGGGGAAATCGCTGTTGATCTTCGCAAGTGGACTCCAACTGAGCTTATCGGCTGTTTTATTGATTTTCTGCACCCGGTCCGGGGTATATGGATGATCGTCAAAATAGCTCTTCTTTTCCTTCTTATTGGTCATATACTCAAAAGCAAGGGTCAAACGACTAAGAATAGTTGTGAGTGCCCTGGGATCATAGCCGGCTTTGCTAACCAGGGTAGAGCCGAGTACATCCGATTGGGTCTCGTGTTTCCTGCTGTAAGAGGATAGTAGTAAATTATTGGTTGTTTCGATTGGTGCGTTTAACAGGTCCCCAAGATCATCATTGACCACAGTCCCAACAACGTTTCCGGGGAGTTCCAGCAATTTTGGAAACACACTTTTCTTCATCTGCTTAATCGAATGCCGCTCGGTCACGTGTATAATTTCATGAGCTAATACACCAGCCAGCTCATCCTCTGAAGTAATAAGGGATAAGATCCCTCTGGTCACATAGATATACCCACCTGGAAGGGCAAAAGCATTCGGGATAGGATCATCTACTACCTGAAACCTGAATAAAAATTGCGGGTCTTCAATTTGGGCTACCAGGCGTTTGCCAACTGCCCTTACATATTCGGTAAGTGCTTCGAGCTCATAAATGCCCATCTGCTCCTCTACCAATTTAGCATTTTCAGCCCCGAGTTTCTTATCAAGCTCCACACTCTGAGATTGCACAGTGAGCAATGCCGTTAGGAGTGCCGTGACTAATAGTAATCTACTTATATTAATCTGACTTATGACCATTACCCATTATCATTAACCATATTATACCCTCACTTTCATTCGGGTCAATCTGGTGTCCTATCGATTGGCGTCCAATTCCCCTATAAAAGGTATATTTTCCATAATGACCACACGGGTAGCTGCCAGGATATAAGTTTCCAATTGAAGGAATTGCGCAGCCGCCTTGGAACCGGCCGAACCCCTGATCTTTTTATAATACTTGTTGATGAGTTTATCCAGACTGGTTTTTTGCTTTATCAATTTGTCCATCATACTATCGAGCTGCTCCTGGGAATGACCGTCATAATTTTTGGCATACTGCTCCAGAAGGTTAATTCTGTTTTTTCCAAGCTCTTTGCGCTTTGTCTCATATTCGTCATAAAGCGCCCAGAAATTATCCGCAACCGGCCCTTTAACCGTAACAAAGTTGTTGTACATTTCTTTTTTCTCCATCCCGAAAACCGACTGAATAAAGTCTATTTCCTCCTTATTGGATTGAGCATTGATACTGATTTGCACCATAAATATGGCAGTTAATAGCAAGGTTAAATTTCTCATAGGAACTTAATTTGAAGTTTAAAGATTACGTGAAACATTATAGGTTATTAATCCTTATTAAAATTAAGAAAACACACCTTAATAATGATTATCACTTAAGGCCAGTAGTCTATTTATTTTTCATCTCAACCAGGCATGGCCGGCCACAATATAGAAACCAAAGTCCTCGTTGCTCCAGGCAAAGTCCATCCCCATATGGAATCCAAGGGCACGGGCTATTTCGTATCTGAAACCCGTACCGATACTTCTTACTGAATTTCCATCTGCGAATTCATTAAAATTAGTGTACGCATTACCGATCCCGGTAAACGCCTTTAAATACCAACGATTGTAAACATTATAGGTCAGCTCAGTTTCAATTAAACTTATATTATTATTCTGATATTTACCAACAGGAACACCACGCATATCCACATATGGTTTTACCCAGAATGGGATATCG
>JBPCUI010000379.1:0-7682 GCA_051011235.1 Flavobacteriaceae bacterium | reverse complement strand
AGGTCGCCGTCGTTATCCAGGTCTCCATAAGCCGCACCATTCGACATACTGGGTAATTCAAACCCCCAGTCCTTATTGGCATTGTCAAAAGTAATATCGCCCTTATTCCTGTATGCGAAATTGGGCTGTGGTCTTATGGGCATTTTGGCAATAATAGAATCGATGGATTCCTTTCTGCCGGTAAGTGCCATTTTCTGAATGATCTCATTGGCGAAGAAATCTACAAAATCGAGATCGGTGAGATCGTGATTGATACCGTTAGTCACAAATATGTCCCTCAATCCATCGTTATCCATGTCGAACATCAGGCCGGCCCAACTCCAGTCCGTGGCATGCACGCCACTGTAATAGGCTACTTCGGAGAAACTACCGTTCCCATTATTCAGCTGTAAAGTGTTTTGTATGTATTGCTGGTAAAAATCCTTGCTCTGTTTTAGTTTATATACGTTATAACCTTCAAATTCCATAACCGATTTAACTCTTTCTTCAGGTTCCGGAAGCATGTCTGTGATAAATATCTCCGCATGTCCGTCATTGTTTATATCGGCCATATCGATTCCCATAGCAGAGAGAGAAAGATGCGAGGTCCAGTTCTTAATGTCCTCGGTAAAAGTCCCATCCTGATTATTGATATAGAAATAATCCCGCTCATAAAAATCATTAGAAACATAGATATCAGGGTATAGATCTTTATTGATATCAGTAATCATTACCCCCAGGCCAAATCCAATAAGACTTCCATAAATACCAGCTTTCTCACTGACATCCACAAAACTACCATCGCGATTTTCCAGAAGCATATCTCCCACACCCCGAAAAATATGAGGCACGCCTTCCCAGTCCTGGGCCCGTACACCGCGTTGCTCGGCATAACCTAAACTGCTTACGGGGATATTACTATTGTTGAGAATATAGGCATCGAGATCACCGTCTTTGTCGTAGTCAAAAAATGTAGCATGAGTGGAAAACCCGGTTTTGGCAAGGTTAAATTCGTGCGCTTTTTCTGTGAAAGTGAGGTCCCCGTTGTTGATATACAAATCGTTGTCGTGATTATTACCTTCAAGATTACCTGCGTTGCTTACATAGATATCCAAAAGTCCGTCTGCATTGACATCAACCATGAGTACACCGGTAGACCAGGGTTTTGATCCTGTAACACCGGCAGATTCTGAGATATCCTCAAAAGTCATATCTCCTTTGTTCAGGTAGAGGCGGTTGGTCTCCATATTCCCGGTTAAATAGATATCTGCCAGGCCGTCGTTGTTTATGTCGCCGATGGCCACGCCACCACCATTGTAAAAATTTCGATATTTAAATATGTTGAAATTTTTCTGGTTCTCTACTTTGTTCACAAAATCGATCCCTGTTTTGCTGGCGCTTAACAGTGTAAATAGAGTAGCCGGTTGATCTTCTGATTCCAGCTTTTCTTTTTTCGAATCACATGAAAGAGCCATCAGTAAAATCATTAAGACTGCAGTCAGCGCTTTGGTTCCCTTCATTATCATGTTTCTCAATTGTTTATAGGTATAAAAATCGGAGCTGCATTATTTATCCCAATAATGTAATACTCCATATTTTGAATTCTTATTTTGTTCAGATTTCGCGCAGGTCCGGAAACATTAAAATCGTTGTCATGAACCCAAATAACACCCCCATTTTTATTGTTTTGCAAAATTACACCATGAGAGGCATCCATACTACCTAATTGTGTACTAATTTCATAGTTGTTACCTATTAGAAATATATCGGGATAGCCGTCCTTGTTCAGATCATCTACTCCAATATCTTTAATAGTGGAAGCCTGGGCAATGGCAGGTAGTTTTTGTGAAGTGAATCCACCTTTGCCGTCATTCTCATAATAAAAAGATCCTAGTGTATATGCAAATTTCTTCTCTGCATCCTCTAATTTCTCGCTGCCGAAAAGGTCTCTCAAAGAAGCTCTGGCATATTTTTGATAGGATAGAAATTCCTTGTTCAGGAAGGGCATTTGCTTAACTAACTCATCTTTTGAAGCCAATGCAGTTTCCCGATCCTGATGGAAATAGGTAACTAAGGTTTCCGTACTTCCGTTATCGTCAAAATCCTGCCTGTACAAGGAGACAGGTTGAGTGTCTGAAGCTTTTAACAGGCTGTTTTCACCAAAATTGCCGGCTACTATATCTATATCACCGTCCTGGTCGAAATCTGTTGCTGCAACCGAAGACCACCATCCATTTGTTTTCTCCAGACCATTCTCTTTCTGGAGTATAAGTGATTTACCGGAATTCAGGAATACCTGAACCGGCATCCACAGACCGGCAGTAATCAGATCCGGATAACCATTCCCATCCAGGTCCTGCCAAACAAAATCCTTTACATTACCTGTATACCGAAAGTCAGGGGCAAATTCGGCTGTGATATTCGTAAAATGTCCACTACCGTCATTTTCAAATAGGTATTGTTCAGCTGTTTTACCGAAATCCCATGGAACCAGATCGGCTGTGATCGTGATATCCAAATCTCCATCCTTGTCAAAATCAACAGCGCCTACTTTAGAGGCATTTATACTGATATCTGTAAATTGACTCCGATCTAGAGTAAACGTTCCTTTTTTATTGCGATATAAACGCGGTTGTAAGGCTATACCTTCTTTGTATTCATTACCTCCGCTGACTACAAGAAGATCTACCCAACCATCCTGGTCAGCATCAAAGAAGACCATAGAAACGTCCTCACTTTCAATATCTTCCTGAAACAATTTATCCTGTTGAGGCGTAAACAATCCTGTTGTGTCTTGTAGAAACAAGGACGATGCCTGTTTTTTTGCACCTCCGAGAAAAATATCATCGAGCCCATCTCGGTTGACATCTGCCACGGCAACACCGGGTCCCTCATTGGTGCTCGCAAATGGAATTAACGGGTTTCTGTTGAATTCTATCGAGGTCTGATCGCGGTGTCTGTAAGAAATTATACTGTCTAAATTTTTGCTATGAAGAGGTAGACCGGGGAGCAAGTTGATTAAGCCAGGTTCTGCATCCTGAATATTCAGTGACAGATGTTGATTCGGCTTCGGATCTATGAGGGTCTGGGTATGACCGGTTGGCCATATGACCTTAAGAGAATCAATTTTATCGGATTGCCCAAGCCCAAAGTGCAAAATAGGGGGTACCGAAGACAAATATCCTCTTGTAACGAAGTTTTCACCAAAATAGGTTTGATCCCCGGCATGAATTTTCACCTTGTTTCCAATTCCAAGTGAATTGTTTTTATTCCCCAGAAAGCTTAATTGAATATAATTCTCTGCTCCATCGGTTGTGTTTTCCAGTATATAAGCCTTTTCATTAACATTGTTGACTACCAGGTCCAGATCCCCGTCGTTGTCCAAATCCGCATATATGGCACCATGACTGAACGAAGGATCAGGGTTGGCCCAAAGACTGGAAACATTCTCAAATTCCAACTCACCTTTATTTTTATAGAAATAATTTGGAACCTTGGTTTCAGGAATGTTATCGATCAGGTTCATTTCTGCTTCTGTCATACCCTGATCGATACTTCGTTGTATTTCGTCATTGGAAATAAAATTCACAAAATCCATGTCGTTAGTCGCTCCCTTGATGCCGTTGGAAATGTACAGGTCTCTAAGTCCGTCATTATCGTAATCGGCCAGCAAGGCACTCCACGACCATTCGGTAGCTGCTATACCCGATAAATGTCCAATTTCACTAAAGGTTGCGTCACCCAGATTCAAGTGCAGGGTATTCTGCATAAACTGGGGTGAATACCCGTTGTAGAGATAATAGTGATAGGCGGGGAAGGGAAACTCTAATCCGGATGCCTTGTAGGTCTCAAGGTTTTCCGGCAGCATATCGAGCGATACAATATCTACAAAACCATCATTGTTTATATCAGACAAATCATTGCCCATTGAGTAATGTGTTGTATGGCCTAGCCGCGTAGGATCAGCAGCTATAATTTCTTTAAAAGTGCCATCTCTGTTATTGAGATACAGGTAGTCGTTTTCAAAGAAATCATTACCTACATATATATCGGGATACCCATCCTGGTTCATGTCGCTAATGCCCAGGCCCAGTCCGTAGCCAATTTTTCCCTGGTAAATACCGGCTTCTTCAGAAATATCTTTGTAATAGCCATTCACATTTTGGTAGAGACGATCTCCGGACCTGGCGTCAATCAGAGTTCGTTGCGCACCTCTGCCATAAGCTCTGTTTGGGTGGACCGAGTGGTTCATAAGATAGAGATCCAGATCACCATCCAGATCATAGTCAAAGAATGATGCCTGAGTTGAAAGTCCTGAAAATCCGAGTCCATAGGAAGCCGCATTCTCCTTAAAAACTGGGATACCTTCACTATTGACCCCCTGATTTTCGTAAAGCAGATTCCTGCCTTTTAACACTCTGTAACCACTGGCTTTGCAGACATAAATATCCAGTAGCCCGTCTCCATTGATATCTACATAGGTCACTCCGGTAGACCAGGAATCAATGTCTTCTATACCGGCCTTTTTAGTGATATCCTTAAATTTCATTCCGCCTTCGTTCAAATACAATTTATCTGCTTCCAGGTTGGAGGTGAAGTAAAGGTCTATAAGTCCGTCTTTATTGAAATCGGCTGCAGCAACACCGGCGCCATTGAAATAGTATAGATAGGTGAGTATATTGAGTTCAGGTGTGTCTTTTAAGTTGTTACTGAAATCAACGCCAGTCTGGGATGCCGCTAATTTCCTGAAAAGTTTTGAATCCTTTTTCTCGCAGGCAATGAAGAGTAAACAAACGCACGTGATTAACCCCAATATTCTTCGCATACACCGGCCTAAAAAATCGCAGCGCAAGATACGGAAACTCAGATGATTTAGGAATGATTCACGGGTTTTTGTTATGAATTTAACGCCCTTACTGTTGTCTGGAAATCACCATATCGTTTAACTTTTTTCGATCAGTATTAGAAATTTTTTAGGCTACTTTCTCTTCAACAGGACTCACTACAATTTTGCTTAAGAAGGTTTAGCTCCAAAACAGGGCATAGATAGCTGCGATGATGATCATTGCAGTAAAGGCACCGATATTAAATTTTGGACTGGTTTTAAACAATTTTTTGGTGAGTGGAATACCTTTAGGATCGTCTTTACCTTTGTTCTGTGCAAGACTAACCAGAACAATGATACCTGCGGTAAGCAGTGCAGTATACCCCATCTGATCCAGGAAAGGCACATCTGCAAAGAAAGGACCGTCCGACCAGCCGTTTTGACCCACTTTGAAGTAAAGCGCGATTGGTATAGAAACCAGAGCTCCTATAATGGCTGCCTTATTCGTGGTTTTCTTCCAAAATAATCCCATGATGAATACGGCGAGGATCCCAGGACTAACAAGTCCGGTATATTCCTGAATAAATTGGAAAGCCTGATCAATTCCACCGAGGAGAGGGGCCATTATACAGGCTATAACCAGTGCGGTAGCAGCTGATAAACGACCTACATTAACTGTGCGCTTATCTGAAGCATTCTTATCGATATACTGACGGAAAATATCCATCGTAAAGATCGTGGAAGTCGAGTTAAGCATCGAAGCCAAAGAAGAAACAATTGCCGCGGCAAGGGCGGCAAAGGCAACTCCCTTTAGACCTACCGGCAGAAATTGAAGCAGCCATGGATAGGCCTTATCAGCCTGTGCCAACGATGGGATATTGTTCATGGCCATATCTCCAAGTCGCGCCATGGTTTCAGCGTCATTGATCATCACATAGGCGGCAATTCCGGGGACTACCACGATGACCGGGATAATGATCTTCAAGAATGCGGCAAATATGATCCCTTTTTGCGATTCGCGCAGAGATTTGGCTGCGAGTGTTCTTTGAATGATGTACTGGTTAAAACCCCAATAGTAAAGATTGGCAACCCATAACCCACCAACCAATACGCCCAGACCAGGAAGATTTTTATACTCTGGATTAGACTTATTAAGGATCATCACAAATTTTTCCGGAACAGCTTCATACACTATTTTAATTCCGGCAAAAATTCCCTGGCCATCAGATACGGCATTTAATGCCAGGTAGGTTGTTACCAATCCGCCAAGGACCAGGAAGATCACCTGAATAACATCTGTCCAAGCCACAGCCGAAAGCCCTCCATAAAGTGAATATGCGGCCGCAAACATGGACAGGCCAATTACACTGTAGACCATGGGTATCCCCATAATTGTTTCCAGTGCAAGAGACCCGAGGTAGAGTACCGAAGCCAGGTTTACAAAAACATAGAGCGCGATCCAAAAAACCGCTAATATGGTTTTCAAGCTGGTAGAAAACCGCTGTTCAACGAATTCTGGAATGGTGTAAAGACCTTTCTCAATAAATATTGGGCGGAAGAATTTTCCAACAATACGCAATGTTATGGCGGCCATCCATTCATAAGATGCAATGGCCAGGCCAACTGCAAAGCCAGATCCGGACATCCCAATAAACTGTTCTGCCGAAATATTGGCGGCAATCAGGGATGCACCAATGGCCCACCACGGAAGTGATTTACCAGCCAGGAAATAGTCTTCTGCATTTTTTTGATGCCCTTTTTTATCTCTGGAAACATAGAGACCCACCCCGAGGATAAGGCAGGCATAAGCAATAAAAATAAAGTAATCCCAAAATCCGAATGATGATGTCATCATGGTATCGGTTTGTAGCTGGTTAGTTAGTGCTTGTTCAATTATGGCTAAAATAATTCACCTCAATAGGCGGTACGGTTTTATATAATTTTCCTTTCAAATTATATTCTCTGAAAAAGTATGCTAACTGGAAATTTATCAGATATACTGGTTGATTATATTTTCAAAGAGCTCTTGTTTTCCACTACTTACTACCGGCTCCTCCGAACTAAGCGCAATTTTATAAAGCTCCTTAAGGCTAAGTTTACCTTCTTCAAATTCCTTGCCTTTCCCCTGGTCGAATGAACTATAGCGCTCCTTTCTCAAAGATGAATAGGTGGATGCGGAAATAATCTTATCTGCAATGAGCAGTGCCCTGGCAAAAGTGTCTGCCCCTCCGATATGTGCATGAAAAATGTCGTCGGTATCTGTTGAATTTCTGCGCAACTTTGCATCAAAATTAATTCCGCCATCCTGCAAACCACCAGACTGTAATATAATAAGCATTGCTTCAGTGACCTCAGTGATGTTGTTAGGGAATTGATCTGTATCCCAGCCATTCTGATAATCTCCACGATTGGCGTCGATACTTCCCAGCATATTCGCAGATGCAGCTACTTCTAATTCATGGGCGAAGGAATGACTCGCAAGTGTGGCGTGGTTGACTTCTATATTGAGCTTAAAATCATCCTGCAAATCGTATTGATGCAGAAATCCAATTACCGTTGCTGCATCAAAATCGTACTGGTGCTTCATAGGTTCCATAGGCTTTGGTTCGATAAAAAAAGTTCCCTTAAATCCCGCGTTTCTGGCATAATCACGGGCCATTCCAAGAAACCTACCCATGTGATCGAGTTCCCGTTTCATGTCGGTATTCAACAAAGACATGTATCCTTCTCTACCTCCCCAGAACACATAATTCTCACCTTTGAGTTCAATAGTGGCATCCAGTGCCAGTTTTATTTGCGCTCCTGCCCGGGCTACGACATTGAAATCGGGATTGGTGGCAGCCCCGTTCATATATCTGGGATTGGAAAAGCAATTAGC
>JBPCUI010000378.1:0-12965 GCA_051011235.1 Flavobacteriaceae bacterium | reverse complement strand
GTTTCCTTATGCCTGAGCAGGAGAGCCTCATGAAATTTGAGGTTTTCAAACAATATCGCTTCCTTCTCGTCTTTGGGATCGTAATAAGTCTTAAGGTGTTTTTTAACGTATTCCTGGTCCTTATAGACCATATCGTGATTGCCGTATACCAGATGAAGCCGGTTTTCCTCGTGGAAGCGCTTCATCAGCATATATACATTTTTGTGGGCTTCAAACAAGGGTTCAAAACTCAAATTCTCCCAAAGCTCATCGCCGTCACCCAGTTCACAATACTGAAATCCATGGTTAAAATAATAACGCAATGCATGGAAGTATATATTTCGGTTGTTGGCGAATTCATCGGCAAAACTATTCTCTCCGCGGTGACAGTCACTAAAGAGGATAAACTTTGAAGAGTTGTCAAAAGAAATCACTTTAGCCTGTTCATATGCCCTGGAAAGTCTTTTTTGCGAAGACATTATTCAATTTTGCATAAATATCCTAAAAATATGTCTCGTTTTGGGAAATAAAAAAGGGTTTCCATCGTCTATAGTTTAAAGGGCCTGTTTTTAAGCATTATAACTGCTTTAACAGGACCCTAAATCAATGTTTTGTAACTTTACTATCTAATTCCGACTAAGCGGTATGATGGGTACCAAAGAAAAAGAGATGCCAATGCAGCATCTTATCAGTTTTGATAAGATACTGACGCATTACGATGAAATGGCGAAGAGCAAAGATTCTGCACTCGCAAGAAGGGCCAAAGAAGTGTTGGAAGCGCAGGCTCCATTTCCTTTTTTGAGAGAAGGCTTTTCAGATGTAAAGTTGCTGGAAAAACATAAGGATGTTATTAAGATCATCCTTCAGGATTCTTTTGCCGAAGTACTCAGTGAAAACGAAATAAAAACGGCTTCCGTTCCGTATTACGATATAGTATTTAATTCATCCAAGCGTTTTCAAAAAATATTGAAAGGGGCCGGAAAGAACTTTAAACCGCTAATTCGCAACCAGGAAGAAGGTATAGACTATATTATGGGTTGTACCGTGATCCTCAGTTTTTATTACGGCTTTCACCTGGATTTCAAAAGGCCATATTTTTACGATATTCCCGATGCAAATGGAGTAATGCACCACTACCGCATACTTTACAATGCGGATTTTATGGAAATTCTTCCTACGAAAAATACTCCGGAACTAACACAAGAAGATCTCGAGGAATTATTGGAAAGTCCGGATAACCTGAAACTCTGGAAGAAAAAAATACCTCCGAACAGTTTTGTTTCCAAAGGATATGTCATCTCCAATATGTTCGATGTTACAGCCGAAGAATCTATTTCAGAGATCAAATCTGAACTGATTGCCATGGATAAGCGTGGCAGTGATAATTTTATGGTCGATTTGCAGGAAACCTTCCGCTCTTTCTTCAGGATTAAAGATCTTAAGGTAGGATTTTCTACTTATAATCAAAAGGAAGACCGTTTCGAGAGGGTTTATGGTAAAGGCATAGAGAGTTTCATGCTCAATAAAATGGATGATGCTGTCTGCGATACGTTACTCTGTCCCAGTTCGTACGACAAGCTGCTAAACCGTAAATCATATTTTACAATTGCAGACGTGGACAAATATTACAAACTATCTGATGGTCATCCACCCTATAAAGGCCTGTATGATCAGGGGATAAAAAGTGCCATCTTCGCACCGATCGCCAGGGATGGTGAATTACTGGGGATTCTCGAAATAGTTTCTACCAAAAAGAATGCCCTGAACGGGGTAAATGCCACAAAGCTGGACGATGTAATGCCCTACATAACTTCGGCAGTCGTTCGATCTAAGATTGAAGAGGAAAACCTGATCGATGCCATTATCCAGAACGAATGTACCTCGATACACCCTTCTGTCTACTGGAGGTTTGAGGAGGAAGCTAAGAAATTCATCATTGACGATCTTCAGGGCAACCAGCCATCTTTCGAGGAAATCATTTTTAAAGATGTATATCCGCTATATGGTCAAATAGATATCAAGGGTTCTTCACAATCCAGAAATCTTGCTATTCAGCGAGATCTTATGATACAGCTGACTAACATTAATAATATTCTTACCACCGCATTCGATAAAGAAAAATTACCGATTTACGAAGAACTTATGTTTCGCATAAATAACTGGCGAGACAGCATTAGCGATACACTCTATTCCAGCAGTGAACAAAATATCTTTGATTTTATTCAGGAAGAGGTAAATCCGGTATTGGAACACCTCAGACAGACAGATGCTAAAATGAAGAAGCTGATAGCAGAATATGGTGAGTCTATTGATGAAGAAACACAAACGTATTACGATCATCGCAGGAATTACGATGAGAGTGTGATGGAGATCAATCAGAAATTAGTGACCGTTCTGGACAAGAGACAGGAAGATGCCCAGGAAATGTTCCCACATTATTTTGAGCGTTTTAAGACAGACGGAATTGAACACGATATGTACATTGGGGAGTCTATCGGAGGCGACCATAGATATGATCCGCTATACCTGAGCAATCTGCGCTTGTGGCAGCTCCAGGTAATGTGCGAAATGGAAAATGTTTATTACAACCTAAAGCCTAAATTACCAGTGCAATTAGATGTTACTTCTTTAATTCTCGTCTACAGCACTGCACTTTCCATACGTTTCCGCATGGATGAAAAGCAATTCGACGTTGATGGTACGTATAATGCACGTTATGAGATTGTTAAAAAGAGGATCGACAAATCTTATATCAAGGGAACCAGAGAAAGGCTTACTCAAAAAGGTAAAATGGCCATTGTATATTCTCAGAAGAAAGACGAGCAGGAGTACCTGCGTTATATTTCCTTCCTGAAATCCAGAGGATATTTTACCAACAATATCGAAATCGTTGAATTGGAAGGACTGCAGGGTGTTAGTGGTCTTAAGGCGATTCGGGCTGAGATCCTTTACAAAAAAGGGAAAAAATCTACAAAGACCTTTACTTACGAAGATCTCATGGAAGAACTAAAAGCCTAGTTGCACCAGATCGTTAAAAGTTCTTTCAGACCCATACAGGGTAAAGGAAATCCAAAAGGCAAATACACTTATGACTATACCTATAATAAAGATGGTGTAGGTCCACCGCAGTATTTTGTATTTACGGTTTAACACCAACCCAAGAAAATAGAGGTCTTTTGTCAGCGAAGAGTAGACGTAATCTTTATCCTTGATAAGCTCCTGGATTGCCCATTCGTATTCCTCCAATTTCATTTGATGGAAATTTCCAAAAAATAGAAGATTCACCCGTTTGCTTTCAACATCATCTTTGGTAAACTCTCCGCGCGTAACATTTGGGCGTGTGGCAATAACTGCCAATACCATTGTCACTACGGTGAATAGCAAAAAAATGGCTGTTGGCCAGATAAGATAAAAATTTGTGGGATTGTCCAGTTTCGGGATCAAATTGGCCAGGACTACCGAAAGGATGATGGCATTAACGGAAAGCAGGATATTGGATTTGGTATCCGCAATATCACTCAATGTCAGATGATTCCTCAGGGTAACGCGAAAAAGCGTCTGAATACCCCGGTCCGGGCTCTCACTTTTGTACTTGGCCTTGAGTATTTCTCTCTTGGCAATTTTTTTTTCTGCCTTTTGTTCTTTGATAATGACCTGGATATTTTTCTCTTTTCCTGCCTGCCAGTTTTCCCTCGCATAATCTGTATAAAACTGGTGTTCTTTCTTCAGCATTTTTAAGTTCGCATCCAGCCAATCATCTGTTGAATATTCAGCAATTCCAATAAGATGCAATTCCTCCCTTAACCGTTCACAGGTTTCCATATAGGATTTTTTGGCAAAATGTGACGCATCTGCATCTCGTATAATCTCCTCCAGTAAATTAACGGGATGGTAATATCGCCTTGTAGCCAGAATAAGGCTCTGCACCTTCTCTATGCCTTCCTCCGGATATTTCTGTTCTTTAAGAAATTTCTCTGCAATCGTACTGCCACTTTCTTCATGTTTGTCACAACCTTTGGTATAGCCTGTATCATGAAGCCATGCCGTGAGTAAAAGTGCTTCGGTATCTTCATCCGATAAGTTGTGGGCACTGATCAACTGTCCTGTACTCTTCACCACCCGTTCTGTGTGCTTGAGATTGTGGTAGAGGAAGTTCGGATCCAGTTCATTTTTGAGTAGATCCGTGGCAAAGTTTTCCGCTTTTGCTATAATTCCGGTCATGTGTATTTTTTTGCTATACCAATGTACTAAAAAATAAGAATTCGACCTTATTTAAATCGGACAGAAAATTGAATTCTTCTGGCATAACAAACCCCTCCCATCATGATCTTTATATTATTTACTATCTTTAAATTTCCCATTCTCTTGAAAGTATCTGTAAAAGTAAATATCGATGCTATTGATCTAGTTAAGGTATCATGAATCGTTCTTATTCGCAAAGAATCCTGCTCATAATAAAGGGCAATATTTGGATAACGAACAATTAAGATTTTAACATTAATAGTATATAGCTAATCATCGAGAACAATATGAAATTATCCAACTATCAACTGATTGCAGGAATTGGCGCTCTGTTATTACTGCAGGCATGTGCCACTAATAAGGCCCAATACAAATACGAAGATCTCCAATCTCAAATGCCTGATAAAGAGATCTCCCATTCATTTTATTTAATCGGCGATGCCGGTTATTCGGAGCTGGGGTCCAAAACCATGGCACTTCAGTCCTTTGAAAAGAAACTGGAATCAGCTAACGAAAATAGTACCGCTCTTTTCCTGGGAGATAATGTTTATCAAAGGGGGATCCCAGAGGAAAACCACCCTAATTACCCTTTTGCTAAACACCAGTTGGATGCACAGACCAGCGTGGTCAAAGACTTTGCAGGGCGTACAATTTTTATACCCGGTAATCACGATTGGTATAGCGGTCTTGAGGGCCTGAAAAGACAGGAGCGCTATATAGAAGAAAAACTTGGAAAAGACAGCTTCCTGCCCGAGAATGGATGTCCTTTGGAAAGGATCGAGATCAACGAAGAACTGGTGCTCCTTATCGTGGATCCGGAATGGTATATCACCAAGTGGGACATACATCCCAACATAAATGATAATTGCGAGATCAGAACGCGGCAGCGGTTTTTGGAGGAATTTGAAAGTGAAGTCAAAAAGGCCCGTGGTAAAACTACCGTAGTGGCCATTCATCATCCTATGTATACGAATGGTCCGCATGGGGGGCAGTACTCTTTCGGTTCTCATATGGTTCCGCTTCCGGTATTGGGGACTCTGAAAAACGTCTTATTAAGGACCGGAGGATTTTCACCGGCCGATTTAACCCATAAGCGCTATGATGAATTAAAAAGAAGTTTAGTAACACTGGCACAGGAGAACGACAAAGTGATCTTTGTTTCAGGGCATGAGCACAGTCTGCAATATTTGGTTCAGGATAACCTGGTTCAGATTATAAGCGGATCCGGATCCAAAACCACACCCACTCGTAACGTATTTGGTGGCCAGTTCTCTTATGGTACTCCCGGATATGCAAGACTGGATGTCTATGAGGACGGCTCTTCCTATGTTCGTTTTTATTCGGCCTCGGAAGAGAAGGTTGTTTTCGAAACAGACGTTTTAAAAGATGATGAAGTGGTTATTCCTAATTTGGAGAAAGATTTTCCAGCCACAAAAACTGCCTCCATATTCACTAAAGAAGAAACAGAATACTCCAATTTTTATAAATGGCTATGGGGAGAGCGTTACCGGGATTTATACAGTACTCCGGTAAAAGTACCTACGGTAGATCTCGATACATTGTACGGCGGCCTCAAACCGATACGTAAAGGGGGTGGCACTCAGTCTGTATCACTGCGTATGGAAAACCCGGAAGGGCAGGAATATGTACTACGCGCTTTGCGAAAAAATGCCGCTCAATTCATCCAGGCCGAAGCATTTCAGGAACGTTTTGTTCGCCGGGAATTAGAAGAAACGGGTACTGAATCCCTGGTAATGGACGTGTTTACCGGTTCCCACCCTTATGTTCCTTTTATCCTCGCCGATCTTTCGGATGCTGTAGGTATATTCCATACCAATCCGAAGTTGTACTACGTACCCAGACAGAACGCGCTTGGTAAATACTTTAAAGAATTTGGCGATGCACTCTATATGATAGAAGAACGAACTACCGACGGTCATGGCGACAAAGCCAGTTTCGGATATTCCAACGAAATGATAAGCACCTTCGACATGATCGATAAGTTACACAAGGATGAAGAAAACAGGGTAGATGAGGTAGCTTATGTACGGGCACGCCTATTCGACATGCTCATTGGAGATTGGGACCGGCATGACGACCAATGGCGCTGGGCCGAGTTTAAAGAAGATGGGTATAACATCTACAGGCCCGTACCGCGGGATCGGGATCAGCCTTTTTCCATCATGGATGACGGATTCCTTATAGGCCTCGGTACATCATTGATACAAGGTATCAGGATTCTAAATTCATATGATGAGGATATTAAAGATATTAAGTATGCCAGCTTAAGTGCTTTCCCATTAGACGTTGCTCTAATGCAGAGAGCAGATAAAGCAATTTGGGACGAACAGGCGACCTATATAACATCGCGTATTACTGATGAGGTCATCGACAGGGCTTTCAATGGGTTACCAGATGAGGTCAAAGATGAATCTGTAGACGAGATCAAGCTAAAATTAAAGGGACGGAGAGCCAACCTGAAAAAGATTTCGGATTCCTATTACGAAGTGGTGAATAAGTACGCCATGATAAAGGGAACGGATAAGGACGACTGGTTCGATATTGAACGTATGCCATTTGGTAAGACCAAGGTTACCGGATACCGCATAAAAGATGGTAAGAAAGCCGATATTATACACGAACGTGTTTATGACAGGGAGCACACCAAAGAGATCTGGCTCTATGCTATGGATGACGACGATTATATTCAGGTCAGCGGTGAAGGAGATCACCTGATCAAACTGCGGTTAATAGGTGGGTCCAATAACGATACCTATGATATTCAAAATGGACAAAAAGCTCATATTTATGACTTTAAAAATAAGCCTAACGAATTTGTAACTAACAAAGGACGTAAACACATTCGCAATGAATACGAGGACAACAATTACTATTATGAAAAGCCAAAGCACAATAATAATTCTATCCTTCCGGTAATAGGCTTTAATCCGGACGACGGGCTTTTATTGGGCCTTTCAGACACTTATACAACAAATGGCTTTGAACGTAATCCGTTCACCTCGAGGCATCAGATTTCCGGTGCTTACTTTTTTGCAACAAGTGGTTTTGCTTTTCGTTATAACGGTGAGTTCGCAAACGTAGTGGGCGAGTTGAATCTGGATGTTAGAGGTACCTGGACAAGCCCCAGTTTTTCGATCAACTTCTTTGGATTTGGTAATTCTACCCCCAATCCCCAGGTTGAGGATGAAGAAAACTTCGATCTGGATTACAACCGTGTAAAATTAGGGACGCTGAAAGGTTACCTCGGCCTTGTATGGCGAGGCGATAATAATGGAAAAATCCTATTTGGAGCGCGCTATGAAACAGTCGATTTGCAAATTACGGAGGGACGCTTTATAGAAGCATACGATATGGCAGTACCCCAGCTGACCAAAAATAATTTTTTTACAGCAGAGGCCACTTATCACTTTAGAAATCTGGATGTACCCTCATTTCCTACCCTGGGCCTGGAGGCTAGTCTAAGAACCGGTTTTACAAGCAATGTTGACAATTCAAATTCTTTTGGATTCCTGATCCCTAAAATAACCTTCCACCACAAAGTGATTCCAAGCGGCAGATTAGTATTTAATACGACCTCGAAGGCCCATATCAATTTCAGCGATGAACTTGAATTCTACCAGGCGGCCAGCATCGGAGGAAGTGATGGCTTAAGAGGCTATAGAAATCAGCGATTTACTGGAAAAAATTCCTTTTATCAAAGCTCTAATTTACTTTTCAACTTTGGTAGCCGTAAAACCAATATTCTTCCGGTAGACGTGGGTATTCTTGGCGGATTTGATGTGGGCAGGGTCTGGGTGGACAACTCGTTTGTTCTGGATCCTTCATTCAATGGGGAAAGCTGGAACACATCGGCAGGTGGTGGTTTCTTCATGAACGTTGCAGATCTCTTTGCTCTAAATCTGGGCTTGTTCAACTCCGATGATAGCCTGCGTTTTTATGTAGGGGTAAATGTTGGATTTTAGCGCGAACTGAGCTTTATTTAAGAATAATATCACTAGATTTCGACATAAATAAATCCATTGTTGATTATGAAAAAAATATTATCTCATATCTGCTTATTGCTGGTAGCCGTGCTCTTTTATCAATGCTCAAGTGTAAAGGTCCTGGACGCCTGGCGTGGCGAGCCGGAGAGCCTTGAAAAATTCAGGAGTAAAAATGTTTTGGTTTTTACTAGGACGGCAGATAACAGCGCGCGTATTGCCTTTGAGGAAGCGATTGCCAACCAATTGGAGTCAGATGGTATCAAGGCAACAGAGAGTTTTAAGAAATTTCCTAAGATACACATGAATAGGGAGATGACAGCCGAGCGCGAACAGATGATTAGCAGCATTCTCGATAGCGAAGGATATAACGGTATAGTGATCACCACTGTTAAGGATAAGGAACAAACCACACGTACAGAAAGTAGCGGAGTATATATGGGCGCGGGATATGGCTCTTACTACCCTGGCTACTACGGAGGTTTTTATAATTATTATCGCACACCCTATGCCTACGGCCCTTATTACAACTCTTTTGGAGGTTATATTCCCACTGGATCCAGGACTTATACGACAACCAATTATGTACTCGAAACAGTTGCCTATAACCTTGATGAACCCGAAGAAAATCAACTTGTCTTTGTGGTCACCTCAAGTGTGGATGATCCAAAAGATGCTTATAAGACAGCCACAAAATACGTCGAAAAAATTGTGCAGGCATACGATAAATAAATCAATATGAACAAAACACCGATTACGACAATACTACGTGTTGTCTTGCTGCTCCTGGTTTTGTCCTGGTGTTTTTACATTATTGAACCGTTTATAATTGTTCTGGTGTGGGCTGTTATTATTGCTGTGGCTCTCTTCCCTGTCTATAATAAGATGAATTCCATTTTTGGAGAGAAGAAAAAGAAATTGGTGACGACGCTTTTCACAATTGTCGCTGTAGCCATTATAGTAGTACCCAGTTATTTCCTGGTGGCTTCGTTGGTCAGGACTACAAAAACCACGGCCGAAAAGATCCGGACCAATTCACTGGAGATACCTGCTCCTAAAGAAACTGTAAAAGAGTGGCCACTGGTTGGTGAAGACCTCTATAGAGAATGGAAAGGCATTTCCGATAATCTCGAAAATTATGTCAAAGAAAACCAGGACACCCTACTGGATTTTGGAGGGAGATTACTGGGCGGTGTGACCGGGGTTCTTGCGGCTTTGGCCATTTTTATAATTTCCCTGATTATCTCGATCATTTTTATGTTCAACGCAGATCAGGGTTATGAGGCGGCAGTTAAATTACACCGTAAATTGATAGGGCTGCCTGGCGACGAAATCGTTGCCATGTCTCGTGATACTATAAGAAGTGTAGTACGTGGGATTCTGTTAGTAGCAATCATCCAGGCTTTGTTATCCTTGCTTGGGTTTGAACTTATCGGACTACCCGGCGCCGGTTTATGGGCGTTGGCGGCACTATTTGCGGCTGTTGTCCAATTACCTCTGCTTCTGGTTATGATACCGGCAGTCATTATAGCTTTTTCTATTACGGATACTACGTATGCAGTTATATTCGCAATTTATTGCGTGCTGGTATCTCTTTCAGATAACTTCCTAAAAGCACACTTTTTTGGTCAGGGATTAAAGACACCCATGGTGGTGATACTTATTGGCGCCATCGGAGGATTACTTCTTCATGGTATTGTAGGGCTTTTTGTGGGACCTGTTGTGCTGGCTGTGGCATATCAGTTCTATATTTATTGGGTAAATTCTGAAGAAAAGACGGAATAGGATTCGGTAATCAAAAGAGATTGAATTATGTCAGTAAAAAAGTTTTCAAAAAAAGAACTCCTACGTCGAAAAAATGAAATAATTGACAGGTGCCTTGTAGAACCTTCTGAAGTTTTTAAAATTTCCGATCACCGTGCGTATTGGGATGAATTGATGGAAGAGGACCAACGGAGCGACAAGGAGATTAAAAAGTTTGCCAAGCAAATATTGGAAAGGAATATTGATGCCTTGACCGAAGCCCAGGAGCTGTTTTACGCCAGTTCAAAATATTCATTATTACTGGTTTTCCAGGCCATGGATGCTGCCGGAAAAGACGGAACAATCAAACATGTGATGTCTGGCGTTAATCCGCAGGGATGTAATGTATCCAGTTTTAAAAAACCATCTTCCAAGGAACTGAGCCATAACTGGCTTTGGCGCTATACCAGGGAAATGCCTGCCAGGGGCATGATCGGGATTTTTAACCGCTCTTATTATGAAGAGGTACTTGTATTGAAAGTCCACCCAGAATATTTGGGGAAGCACTATGAAGATGACGATGTAGAAGATCCCGCCTTTTGGGAGCAACGCTATGAGGATATCAATAACATGGAAAAGCACTTGGTCCAGAGCAACACAGTTATTTTAAAATTCTTTTTAAATGTCTCAAAGGCCGAACAACGCCAGCGTTTTATAGATAGGCTGGAAAATTCTGATAAGAATTGGAAATTCTCTGATTCGGATCTGTCAGAACGGGCACTTTGGGATGATTATATGGACGCATTTGAAAAGGCCATCAATGCAACCTCAACGGATCACGCCCCCTGGTTTGTTATTCCGGCCGATAATAAATGGGGTATGCGATCTATTATTTCGGTAATTATCACAGAAACTATCAATTCCCTGGACATGGAATATCCTGTGACCACAAAAGAGCGCAAAGAACGTCTGAATGAAGCATTGGAGCAGTTAAAGACCGAGGTAGATTAGCAGGACCAGGAAAAGCAAAAAATAAAGAATAAGATATCATAACCTTAGCTTAATAGACCTAAATTCCAGGAGCTCGAAAAAATATACTATCTTGACAATGCTGTTATCGGGAATTCCCCTATCCCACCGCCTGGTAACATCAAACAACCTTATTCATTTAATATATAAGCTATAGCCCTCCAAAGGACTATAGCTAGTTATTTTGCTTCTCCATTTAGAAGAACAGGAGAAGGACGAATTTTTATTATTAATCAATTTAAATCTTAGGTATGAAAAAAGGATTATTACTGCTTATTGCCAGCCTGATGAGTTTTTCAGCTATGGCTCAGAACAAACCCAATATCCTGGTAATTTGGGGCGATGATATCGGCTGGGGTAATGTCAGCGCTTATAACCACGGCATGATGGGGTATCAGACCCCGAACATAGATCGTATTGCCAAAGAGGGTGCCATGTTTACAGACTGGTATGCCCAGCAATCCTGTACGGCAGGGAGAGCGGCTTTTATTTTGGGACAGCATCCTTTTAGAACAGGCCTCCTGACCATTGGAATGCCAGGCTCTCAGCAGGGTATTCAGGATAATCAACCTACTATAGCCGAGCTATTAAAGAACCAGGGTTATGTTTCCGGGCAGTTTGGTAAGAACCATTTAGGCGATCAGGACCAGCACTTGCCAACTAATCACGGGTTTGATGAATTTTATGGCAACCTGTATCACTTAAATGCCGAAGAGGAACCAGAAACCTATTATTATCCTAAGGACCCGGCATTTCACAAGGAATTTGGCCCAAGGGGAGTGATCCACTCTTATGCGGATGGAAAGATTGAGGACACAGGACCTCTTAGCAGGAAACGCATGGAAACAGCTGACGAAGAATTCACAGGCGCGGCAATTGCATTTATTGAGAAAGCCCATAAAGAAGGAAAACCATTTTTTGTCTGGTTAAGTGCAACTCGTATGCACGTTTGGACCCACCTTAAGCCGGAAAGTCAGGGTGTAACCGGAATAGGTTTGTATCCCGATGGCATGGTGGAACACGACAAGGCTATTGGCATTGTCCTGGCCAAGTTGGAGGAACTCGGCATAATTGATAATACCATTATCATGTACTCCACAGACAATGGGGCGGAAAAATTTACCTGGCCCGATGGGGGAACCACACCTTTTGCAGGTGAAAAAGGTACTACCTGGGAAGGTGGTTTCAGGGTACCCTGTGCTATTCGATGGCCGGGTGTGATCAAACCAGGATCTGTTTATAATGATATTTTTTCACATGAAGACATGATGCCCACTTTATTGGCGGCAGCTGGAGTTCCTGATGTAAAAGAAAAGCTTCTGAAAGGATATTCTGCGAATGGAAAAAACTTCAAATCACACCTGGATGGCTATAATCTGATGCCCTATTTTAAAGGTGAAGTTTCTGAAGGTCCCAGAAAGGAGATCTTCTATTTTGATGCAGGGGGCAACCTCAATGCTGTTCGCTATAAGAATTGGAAATTACACTTTACTATTATGGAAGGAGCTATTAATGAGGCCTATCGTAAAACTCCTTCATGGCCAATAGCTATAAATCTCAGAGCGGATCCCTTTGAAGTATCCTGGGAATCTGGAATGTATATACGTTGGTTTGCAGATAATATGTGGACTTTTGTTCCTGCACAGGCCATAGTAGGGGATTTCCTCAAAACTTTTGTGGAGTATCCGCCGGTTCAGGGTTCCTCTTTAGGCGTAGACAAGGTATTAAAACAACTGACAGCACATCCTCAGGGTCAGTAAGATACTCCGCCATACAATACAAAGACATGCCCCTGTAAAAGGGGCATGTTTATTTGTTCTTATATACTTTGAAGAATTGTTAACTTATAGACAGCAATTCCAGCGTTTGAACAGAACCGAATAATTGTTCAGATTAGAGACCTTTAACTATTTTAGGAGCGCCTATGGACGAGTTATGGATTTATATCGGTACGTCAATTGATGCAATTCT
>JBPCUI010000377.1:0-7658 GCA_051011235.1 Flavobacteriaceae bacterium | reverse complement strand
AGCAATACAATCCCTACATGCAATCCGGAAATAGCCAAAATATGAATAGCACCTGCATTTTTATAGCTCTTAAAAGTAGCCTGGTCAATTTCCGTCCGATCTCCAAGTAAAAGGGCCCGGATAATAGATCTTTCAGTTTTACCAAAGGCAAGTTTTTTAAGATCCGCAATGATTTTACCCCTTGTCCTTGCTGCCAATCCAATGAGTGTTCGCTCGTCTGATGAATGCGATAAAAAGGGCACATTTGTGAGGTTAATCTTGTGGTAGACACCCAGGTTCTGCATGTAGTTCTTATAGTTGAATTGATACGGATTTTTCGGAAGTTCAATTTCTTCCAGATTTGCCCGGATGCTTATTTGGTCGTCAACGTTCAGATTGTTATGAAATGTTTCAATGGAAGCTCGGCATAAAATGGAACCACCTGCTCGTTTACCATCTACAGATTCTACCTTGGCAATAAAAGCTCGGTAATAAGAACTGGATTTCAATTCTTCCCTAATTTTCAACACCCAGAGATGTTTTTTCTGTGAGTCAGATACGTCAATTATCGCTCTATAGGTAAAAGCCCGTTGCATTGAAATAGTGGCCATTCCTAGAACTATCATCGAAGCCGCCACACAGACTCCAAATGTTTGTCGTGGGCCGGAATTGGATCTAAAATGGAGTATGGCCAGGGCGCACAGCAATGCCATGAGGATAAGGAGCAGTATAGCCGGACCTGGATCCTGGTAATACCCCAACACTATCCCGATCACCAGGAAAATGGTGAGCCTGACAGGTAGAAACTGAAAAAGGGTCATCTCATAGAACTCTCGTGGCCTTGATAAAGGAGAGGTTCCAGAATCCTTCTCTCAAGGAAGAGACGATTACGCCTCTGGAAGATGTAGAATGGATGAATTTTATGTCATCATCATCTACCGATACAACCAAACCGACGTGGTTGATTCGCTTCCCTTTTCGGGAAGTTTTAAAGAATAAAAGGTCTCCTTTCCTTACCTTTTGCAGGCCTATACGTTTTCCTTCCCCTGCCATTTCATGGGATACACGTGGTAAGTCAACCTTGTTTTCAACAAAAGAGACATAAAGTAAACCGGAGCAGTCCATACCCTGTTTCGAAGTGCCTCCATACCTGTATTTGACTCCGGAATAGGTAAGCGCTGTATTGATAATAAGATCTGCCTTTGTAAGTTCGACCTTTTCAATGACCTCAGATTTATTTTCCGCACTGGTATTTTCGGTTTCTTCAGAGGCTTCTACGGTAATACTCCGCTCTTTGCCATAGGTAGTTTTTTTCTTAACAATACAGTTGGTAAGAAAAACGGCTAAGATCAGGACAAGAAGTTTTCGGGCCATTCCAGTCTATTTGATAGATACTGGATATCAAATTTAAACATTTTCTACAATTAAGCTTGCAGTCTTCTCACTGGCACCCCGTCCGCCCAGTCTTTTCTCTAATTCTTCATAGGCATCCAGCTGAATTTCTCTTTTGGACCCCTCCAGAATATTGGCCAGTTCATTTTTCAGGTTTTGTGCATTAAATTCTGACTGGATCAGCTCTCTGACAACTTCCTTGTCCATAATAAGATTAACAAGAGAGATATAGTCTAATGTGATAATTCTTCTGGCAATTTGATAAGAAATCCAATTCCCCTTGTAGCACACCACTTGAGGGATCTTAAATAATGCTGTTTCCAATGTGGCCGTGCCACTGGTCACTAATGCGGCATGTGCGTTTTGCAAGAGATCATAGGTTTGATTGTGAACCAGGCTTACTTTCTTTCCCTGAAGGTATTGAGCATATTCTTCCGGACCCAGGCTAGGGGCTCCTGCTACAACAAATTGATACTCTTTAAAATCTTCTACCATTTTTAGCATAACCGCCAGCATATTCTTTATCTCCTGTTTTCGGCTACCTGGGAGAAGTGCGATGATGGGTTTGAGCGGATCTAATTGGTTTTTTAGCCTAAATTCCTTTTCACTTTGTAATGGCAAAGAACTGATAGCGTCGATCAGTGGATGACCAACAAAGTCTACATTATAGTTGTGTTTGTTCTCATAAAATTCTTTCTCAAAAGGGAGAATGACGAACATTTTGTCAATATCTCGTTTTATTTTCCTTATTCGTTTTTCCCTGGAAGCCCAAATCTGTGGTGAGATATAGTAAATAGTCCTAAAACCTTCCTTTTTAGCCCATTTCGCAATACGTAAGTTAAAGCCTGAATAGTCTATGAAAACAATAACATCGGGTTTATACGAGCTAATGTCTTTTTTACACAGTCGGATGTTTTCGAATATAGAGCCGATGTTTAGCAGTACTTCAAGGAACCCCATAAAAGCGGTTTCCCTGTAGTGTTTAACTAGCGTTCCACCAGCCTTTTCCATCAAATCTCCGCCCCAACAACGAATGTCTGCCTGCTCATCCTTTGCCATCAAAGCTTTGATCAGGTTCGAACCATGAAGGTCGCCCGATGCCTCACCCGCTATGATGTAATACTTCATACGTCAAAGTTCGGAATTAATAGGCTACTTTATAGTAAAGTATGATCATAGCCGTTAAGAGAGTTGCGATTAAAACACCCTTGGCTCTATGATCACGTCTTAATTTAAGAAAACCAAAGAAAGCAACCAGATTGAGTATGGCACCCAGCGCCAAAAGACTCCCAAGATGATCTTGTTCTATAGCGGCTTGTATAGTTTCCTCAATGCTCAGGTCTGAAAACAGTATAATGTATAATAATGTTCCCAGCGTATTGGCGATGATACCCACCGCGAAACCGATCACTAATTCTTTTTTCTTATTCATTAAGCGTCCATGTATTTAGATCCTGAATAGCGTGATGCGCCGTCAGATCGAATTGTGTTGGTACAACGGATATATAATTATTGGCCAGTGCCCATTCGTCTGTATCATCGCCCCGATCCAGGAGCTCAAATTCGCCTGTGAGCCAATAATAGTCTTTTCCCATCGGATTTGTACGTTTGTCAAATTTTTCTTTCCAATTCGCACGTGCCTGTCTGCAAATTTTAACCCCCTTTATTCCTCCCTCATTGGTGCCTGGAATATTCACGTTGAGAACCACTCCTTTCGGAATGCCTTTTTCCAAAGCCTCACTAACAATTTTTTTAATGTTCTCTTTTGCGGGGCTAAAATTTGCTTCCCATGAATAGTCACAGAGGGAGAATCCAATGGCGGGGATGCCTTCAATTCCCGCTTCAATAGCGGCACTCATAGTGCCCGAATAGATTACATTTATCGATGAGTTTGAACCGTGATTGATGCCGCTTACACAAAGGTCCGGCTTCCTTTCGAGAAGTTCCTGCAGTGCAAGTTTTACGCAATCTGCAGGGGTGCCACTGCAGCTATATTCGGCCTTGGCACCACTGTTAAAGTCAAACGTAACTTTTTGGAGATATAGGGTGTTATCGAGCGTTATTGCATGGCCCATACCCGATTGTGGACTGTCCGGGGCAACCACTACTACATCGCCTATTTCTGTCATGTAACTGATCAGTGCCCTTAGACCGGGGGCGGTAATTCCGTCATCATTGGTGACCAGAATCAGCGGTTTTGGCATGAATTATACTTTAAAGGGCAAAAATACGTTTTTAAATGTGTTAATCCTTATGGATCGATAAACATGTAAATCATTCAGGTGAAACGATGGTCCGAAAAGCTTTGTTGTCTATGGCAGACTGTTCGCAAATCTCAATAATTATCGGCTTTCCGGCTGCAATCAACCTGGTTGTTTAACAAAAAATTAATGCATCATGCCTAGGCACTGGCATGGTTTTTTCAGTATATTAGAGAATTCATAAGGAAATACTGAATCCTTCGAAATTTGCACAGTTTTATCAATTCTGGGTAAAATTGTGAATTTTGATAAAAAAACATGTACATGAAAAGGAATTTTGGGCTTGGTTTTTTGGTAATTATTATTGCCGTTGCCTCTTGCAGTTTCACTAGTAAATCTTTCGAAACGGATGATAAGGATAAATTACTACTAGACCTTATCACCTATGTTTTAGAGCGAGGGCATTATGAACCCAAGGATATTAACGACGATTTCTCTGCTAATGTCTTCGATGATTTTATAGACATAATTGATCCTACCAAAAGATATTTTCTGGAAGAGGATATTTTGGAATTTGAACAGTATAAATTCCAGATAGATGATCAGATAAAGAATACCGATATCAGTTTTTTTGATTTGGTTTATGGCAGATTGATAAGCCGTATGAATGAAGCCAGGGATATTTACAACTTGGTTCTTGCCGACCCATTTGATTATAACGTTGAGGAATACATTGATGTCGCTTATGATAAGGTCTCGTTTGCCGGATCGAAAAATGAATTGAGGGAACGCTGGAGAAAACAGTTGAAGTACGCTACGATAGGTACTTATGATTCCAAAATTAAGGACGAGAATGAGAACCAGAAAAACGATTCTGAGTATCAAAAGAAAACAACAGATATTTTGGAGGAGGAAGCCAGGAAAGCTACTCAGCAAACACTGGACGAATTCTTTGATTTCATAGACGACCTGGAACGCAAAGACTGGTTTGTGCAATACATCAATACGATAGTAGATGAATTTGACCCGCATACCTATTATTTTGCGCCTGAGGACAAAGACAAATTCGACATCAGCATGTCTGGTAAGTTCGAAGGGATTGGCGCCAGGCTCCAGAAAAAACCTGAGGGCGCAAAAATTGTCGAGATAATCTCAGGAGGTCCTGTTTGGAGAGACCGGAGATTGGAAGTAGGTGACGAGATATTAAAAGTGGGACAAGATGGCGATTTACCTGTCAATATTGTTGGGATGAGACTGGACGACGCTATCAAACTCATCAAAGGCCCTAAAGGTACTGTGGTGAATCTTACTGTTCGCAAGGTTGATGGAACTATAAGAGATATTGACATTACCCGGGATGTGGTTGAACTTGAAGAGTCTTACGCCAAATCCGCTACAGTGATCAAGGAGCAAAATAGATTTGGTCTGATTAATCTCCCTAAATTTTATGTGGATTTTGAGGACTATACCGAAAGGAATGCCGCAACTGATGTGGCCAAGGAAATAGATCGGCTAAAGCAGGAAGGAATAGAAGGATTGGTACTGGACCTGAGAGATAACGGAGGTGGCTCTTTAAAAACTGTTGTCGAGATGGCCGGATTGTTTATTAAGGACGGGCCGATTGTTCAGGTGCGTTCTTCGGGTAAAGACAAAGACGTATACGAAGACAAAGATGAGCGAATTCAGTGGGATGGCCCGCTGGTAATATTGGTCAATGAATTATCCGCCTCTGCTTCTGAAATTTTGGCGGCAGCCATGCAAGATTATAAAAGGGCTATCGTAATTGGTAGTAAGCAGACTTTTGGCAAAGGTACCGTACAAAATGTCATTCCCCTGGAAAATATTGTTCGTAGCAATGAGTACGGAGATCTGGGTGCGATTAAACTGACTACCCAGAAATTTTATAGAATTAACGGCGGCTCTACACAACTTGAAGGTGTAAAAAGCGATGTAGTTGTTCCAGACCGGTACAGCTATATAGACCTGGGGGAACGCGATCAAAGAAATCCGTTGGGCTGGGACAAGATTACACCTGCAGACTATGAGCTCTGGGATGGTTATATAGATTATGAAACGACTATAAGCAGCAGTACACAGCGCATGTCTGGCAATTCCCAGATTAAACTCATAGAGGAGAATGCCAAATGGCTAAAAGAACAGCAGGAAAAAACACTGGTAAGTCTTAACTACAATATTTACAAAACCCAGGAACAGAAGAACAGGGACAAATCTGAGTACTTTGAAACTATTTCAGACTACGACTCCAAGCTTACTTTTGAGTCTCTTAAGTACGAAGAAGAGTTGTTTACACAAGATCCGGTTTTGAGAGAAAAGCGCGACAGATGGCACCAGGACCTTGCTAAAGATGTCTATGTGGAAGAGGCGATGAACGTCTTGCTCGACCTTAAAATCAACAACATTAAAAAAGGTAAACTGGCTAGTGTTAAAGGCTAGTGACTTAATGATGTCCTTACAACATATCACCCTATTCTTTTGAATAGGGTTTACTTTTTGGGACTGCATTTACTAATGAACCCTATTAAATTACAGCAGATCAAAACCAACCGCTTCCAAAAATCGTGATCTTATGTTTTTTTCAGCTAAGAGTCAAAACCTATTTGTTTGTTTTATATTATTCTTACTAATAGTTTCTTGTAACAAGGATTCATCATCGGATGGGCCTGCAATGACAACAGACGTTATAGTAGATCAATTTGTTACGCTCAACCCCACTGGCTTTGCGCCGTTATCGGCCCGAATCGAGTTGGAAACCAGTGAAGATGTTCGGGTTAGTATGCGTATCAAAGGTCGCAGTAATTCCCAATCTGACTTTGTTCATGATTTTAGCGAGATAAGCGCAAACCTGTCTATACCTGTACACGGCTTGTATGCCAATCACTTGAATGAAGTAGAACTGACCTTCTACGACAATGCCGGGCAGAACCTCGGTGTACAGATATTTGAAATACAAACGGAATCCCTGGTCGGAGCTATGCCGGAAATTATTATCGAGGAAGCCCGAAGGAACGAAATGGCTCCGGGAATGACTTTGGTAAGCTATTTCGGCCATAATGGGGCAACCTTTCCACAACGGCCATTCATATTTGATTCCTACGGGGAAATAAGGTGGTACCTGGATTTCAATTCCAGTCCGGCTCTTGGTGCACTATTTTACGATGATGGGGTTGAACGACTGGCGAATGGAAATTTCTATTTTGGTTCCGGAGGAGACGCTTTTGGTATAACTAATCAAAATAATCTCATTTATGAAGTAGATATGTTTGGCAATGTTATAAATACATGGGATATGCCTGGATATTCATTTCATCATGAAGTGCATGAAAAGCCAAATGGCAATTTCCTCGTAACAGTGAATAAAATAGGTGCCGCGACTATTGAAGATTATATAATAGAGATCAATCGATCTTCCAATGCAATAATTAATGTATGGGATCTGAATCTGGCCTTACAGAATACCAGAACGGCCTGGATAAGTGATCCTGTAGATTGGTTTCATGCCAATGCTGTTCTGTATGACGGCAGAGATGATACGATCGTCATTTCAGGAAGAACTCAGGGTGTAGTAAAGCTGAATTCTAATAATGAGGTGGTGTGGATACTCGCGCCTCATAGGGAATGGGGTATTTCCGGGAGCGGTGTTGATTTAAATTCAAGACTATTGAATCCGGTTGACTCACAAGGTCAGATTATCAACGATCCTGCCGTTTTGGACGGTGCGGCCAATCACCCGGACTTTGAATGGAGCTGGTACCAGCACGCCCCATTGATTACTGAAGAAGGGAATATAATGTTGTTCGATAATGGCGATAACAGAAATTATTCGGGCAGTGAGAAATACAGTCGCGCTGTAGAGTATGAAATAAATGAAACCGCAGGGACCATCCAGCAAATTTGGCAGTATGGAAAAGAAAGAGGTGAGGAAACATACTCGAGGATAGTTTCAGATGTGGATTATCTGGCCGATGATGAACACCTGTTATTTTCACCGGGAGCTGTCAGTTTTAACGGCAGCTTATATGGTCAGTCCATCGAGGTGAACTACAACACAAATTCTGTGGTTTTTGA
>JBPCUI010000376.1:0-14024 GCA_051011235.1 Flavobacteriaceae bacterium | reverse complement strand
TAGTCAATCGGTTTTGTGCAGCTCGTTGTTCTGCCGTCGCTGTCATTGGCGAAATGCGGTATTCCACAATCTCTCCCTCATACAACAAATCACCACTCGTGCTTACCAGGTCGAGGCTGGTCTGGCTCACGATTACATTTTGCAACGCCAAAGTAAATTCCCGATCCAGACCGGGATCAAAGGTTGAACCAGGGCTCTGTGTCGCAAAATTCTGAAAATAACTCACCTGGAACGTCTCGGCGGTACCAACATCGCCTCCAGTGAAATTATAAGCACCGCAACCAGAAAGGATTAATATACAGCAGCTGGTAATAAACAGGAAACAGCGCTTTAAATAATTGGTCTTCATCAGTAGCATATTATCGCCTAATATAATCATGTTGTACTTCCTTACAAATCGTATTGTTTAATTTTACGGTACAAAGTGCGTTCTGAAATCCCCAGTTCGGCTGCTGCTGCTTTCCGTTTTCCCCTATTGCGTTCCAATGACTTTTTAATCAGTTCCACTTCCTTTTCCTGCAATGATAATGTCTCCTCTTCCTCTATCTCTTCGGCAAAACTGTACTTATCATCCTGCGTGGCTACTGGTTCTTTTGACTCAACCACACTCGATTCGGGCAATGGTAAAACTTCGAGTGTTTCCTCCTCTGGTTTTACGCCATCGCCGTTTTCACCGTAAATTTTTCTGATCAAACCTTCGTGCTCCTGCTGTACCTGGGATGTATCATTGTTTTTGAGCAATTCGAGGGTTAGCGTTTTAAGATCGTTAAGATCCCCTTTCATATCGAACAATACCTTGTAAAGGATTTCCCTTTCATTACTAAAGTCTCCCTTGGCACTATTTTTTTCAATAACTGCAGGAAGATGACTGTCACCAGCACTCGGCAGGTAACTATTCAATGTCGAGGCCGAAGTAAAACGTCCTTCCTCGAGGACAGAGATCTGCTCCGCCACATTTCTTAACTGTCTTATGTTTCCAGGCCAACGGTATTTGAGCAAGAGTTGAATTGCATCGTCCTGAAGTCTGATGGTGGGCATTTTGTATTTCTGGCCGAAGTCTGAGGCAAATTTGCGAAAAAGCAAATGAATATCTTCCTGCCGATCTCGGAGCGACGGAATATGGATATCGACCGTGCTCAAACGATAATAAAGATCTTCGCGGAACTTACCTCTTTTGATCGCCTCCATCATGTTGAGGTTGGTTGCGGCTACAATTCGAACATTAGTTTTTTGCACTTGTGACGACCCTACCTTGAGGAATTCTCCATTTTCAAGAACACGCAATAATCGCACTTGTGTGGTGAGGGGTAATTCGCCTACCTCATCCAGAAATATAGTACCACCATCAGCTACCTCAAAATATCCTCGCCTGGTCTGTGTGGCACCGGTAAAGGCTCCCTTTTCATGACCAAACAATTCACTGTCTATGGTTCCCTCCGGAATCGCGCCGCAGTTAACGGCAATATATTTCGCGTGCTTTCTATGAGAGAGGGAATGAATTATTTTCGGGATGGCCTCTTTTCCAACACCGCTTTCTCCTGTAACCAGGACAGAAATATCTGTAGGTGCTACCTGCATCGCCTTTTCGATAGCACGGTTGAGTTTGATATCGTTGCCGATAAGCTCAAAGCGTTGCTTTATGGCCTGTACACTTTCCATAATTAATTGTTCATTGAATATCCAACAGCTTTCCCTATCAGAGTGGCTGAAGTGCAATCATCTATACGTACATTGACAAAGTCACCTGGTTTATAGTATTCTTTGGGGAATACAACAACTGTGTTTTGGGAATTCCTTCCCATCCAGTGTTCTTCAGATTTCTTTGAAGCGGCCTCAATAAGAACTTCTTCTGTTTTGCCCAAATGCTGCTGGGTCCTATGCAGGCCGTGCTTCTGTTGCAAATCTATGATCTCCCTGAGCCTTTTTAATTTAGTCTCCTGAGGAATATCGTCTTTTAATTTCCGGGCTGCCAGTGTGCCCGGGCGTTCAGAATACGCAAACATGAATCCAAAATCGTACTTGACGTATTCCATCAGTGTCAAAGTATCCCTGTGGTCATCTTCAGTCTCTCCGGGGAACCCTGCTATCATATCCTGACTGATCGCACAATCCGGAATAATTCTTTTAATATTATCTATAAGTTCAAAGTACTCTTCCCTGGTGTGCAATCGGTTCATGGCCTTTAGTATCCGATTACTGCCACTCTGAACTGGTAAATGTATATAGTTGCAGATGTTTTTATGCGCAGCCATCGTCTCTATGACATCCAGTGTCATGTCCTGCGGGTTCGACGTGGAAAACCTGATCCTCATCCCCGGTAGGGCTTCAGCTACTAATTTGAGCAGACCTGCAAAATTAACGGCAGTGGCTTGCTGGATTTCAGTTGCAGTAGTAAAATCTTTCTTCAAACCACCTCCGTACCAGAGATAACTATCTACATTCTGGCCTAAAAGAGTAACTTCCTTAAAACCCTTCTTCCAAAGTTCTGAGACTTCATTTACAATAGATTGAGGGTCCCTGCTGCGTTCACGGCCCCGCGTAAAAGGTACTACGCAAAAAGTACACATATTATCACATCCCCTGGTAATGGAGACAAAAGCACAGACTCCATTGCTATTAAGACGCACCGGGGCTATATCTCCATAGGTCTCTTCCTTCGAAAGGATAACATTGACCGCCTGCCTTCCATCGTCTATTTCCCGGATCAGATTGGGGAGGTCCTTATAGGCGTCCGGACCCACAACCATGTCGACAATTTTTTCTTCTTCGAGCAACTGGCTCTTTAATCGCTCTGCCATGCAACCTAAAACACCTACCTTCATTTGAGGGTTTTTCTTTTTGACTGCATTGAATTTTTCGAGCCGCTTGCGAACTGTAGTCTCTGCCTTTTCTCGTATAGAGCATGTATTGACCAATACAAGATCGGCTTCTTCGAGCACCTCGGTAGTATTAAACCCTTCCTGGGAAAGTATAGAGGCTACAATCTCACTGTCGGAGAAATTCATCTGACAGCCATAGCTTTCAATATAGAGTTTTCGCTCATTGGCTTTTTTTGATTCCAAGACAAGCGTACTACCCTGAATCGATTCTTCAATTTCTTTCTCCATGGGTTCGTTAACTATTCCTCAACAAGGATTTGCAAAGATAGCTCATTCTCTTATTTTATGACAATATGACAGTTAAATTTTACTCAAAGTTTACGCAACTTGAATTGCTGATCAGTATCTTTCCTAAAGTAACTTTATGCTATTAACTAATAAACAAGCTATGAAAAGAATTGCCCTATTTCTTTTGCTGGCCATTGGTCTTGCCGGCATTTCCTGCGAAGAAAAGAACCAAGAACCTCTGGAAGAATATCTGGTTGCTGTTCCTCTCACAATGAGCGAGGATGAATTTAGGAACAGTGTTGATATTGTACCGCCACTGCCGATTGACGAATCCGGGAAGATTTACACTTTTGAGGATTTGATCTTTGTCAATGACAAGTACAGAGGGATCCATGTGATTGACAATAGCAATCCGCATGCTCCATTAAAGCAATCCTTTATCAAAATCCCCGGGAACGTAGATATTGCGGTCAAGGATAATTTCCTCTATGCAGACAGCATCAGGGATCTCCTGGTTTTTGATATCTCGGACATAAACAATATCCGCCTGGTTAACAGACTGATTAACGTTTTAAGGGAAAATATCGTCTGGCCTTTTGAAGCCGATGTTATTGATTATGCGCTATTAGGTGATGGGAGTGATGTTCTGATTGGATGGGATCTGCAGACCCAGTTATTAACTCAGGAAGAATTCGAACAGCGATTTGGATTTACAGATGATATTTTAGTCTTAGAAACGGCCAATGCCGATTCATCTGTTGGCCAGGGAGGTTCACTGGCCAGATTCAACATTGTAAATGACTATTTATACGCTGTGGATAGTCATTCAATCAATGTATTCGAGATCAGTGACCTGGAGCATCCACAGGATATGGAAGATGTGTATGCCGGATTCGACATAGAAACCCTTTTTCACAATGGGCAATATCTGTTTCTCGGCAGCATGCGAGGTATGTATATTTATGACATTTCCAATCCTGCTGTTCCTGAATTCGTTTCAGAATTTCAACATGGCACCGCCTGTGATCCGGTGGTTGTAGATGGTGACTATGCCTATGTTACTTTAAGGGGCGGCAGCGCATGTGGTGCTCTGGAGAGCGGACTGTTTATTGTTGACATTTCGGATATTCGCGCACCAACACTTGCAACATCTTACCCTATGGATGAACCTTATGGCCTGGGAATAAAAGAAGAAAAACTATTTATTTGCGATGGTGCCTCCGGACTGAAGGTCTATGATAAAACGGATATTGAGCAACTGATTACATTAGATCATTTTGAGGATATTGTAACTTTCGATGTGATCCCGATGGAATCCTATTTGTTGATGGTCGGTGAAGATGTACTATATCAATATGAATATCAGGACAATAGCATTGATCTCGTGAGTCGGCTTGAGCTTAATTGAGGTTGACCAATTTACTGCTCGAACACCTCTTGCCTAAGAGGTGTTTTTTGTTATAGGCTACCCGATTGATAAGTCAAATAAAAAATTTCATATACTTTTGTTCCCTTAAAAACCCATGAATGGCTAAGAACTTAGTGATAGTTGAGTCACCTGCGAAGGCGAGAACCATTGAAAGATTTTTAGGAAAGGATTTTAAGGTCGAGTCGAGCTTTGGCCATATCGCAGATCTTCCCACAAAGGAATTAGGTGTGGACGTTGAGAATAATTTCCAGCCCAAATACATTGTGGATAAGGAGAAAAAGGTATTGGTAAAAAAACTGAAAGATCTCGCCAAGAAAGCCGAAACTATTTGGTTGGCAAGTGATGAAGACCGTGAAGGAGAGGCCATATCCTGGCACCTGGTGGAGACTTTAAACTTGGATAAGGACAAGACCAGGCGAATTGTCTTCAATTCTATTACCAAAAAAGCTATTCAAAAGGCGATCGAAAACCCCAGGGAGATTAATTACAACCTTGTAAACGCCCAACAGGCCAGGCGTGTTCTAGACAGATTGGTGGGCTACGAACTATCTCCTGTATTGTGGAAAAAAATCAAACCAGGACTCTCTGCAGGCCGGGTGCAATCCGTGGCAGTAAGGCTAATTGTGGAGCGCGAAAGAGATATCGAAGAATTCAAGCCTGAAGGCTCTTTCAGGGTGGTAGGCGAATTTACCACTTCAGACGGAAAAGTATTTAAAGCCAAACTTCAAAAAGCCTTCAAAACTTCAGCAGAAGCCGGGGATTTTTTGAATAAAAATGTCGATGCGAAGTTCGAAGTTGCCGATCTCGACAAAAAACCGGCCAAGAAGTCGCCAGCTGCTCCATTTACAACATCCACTTTGCAGCAGGAAGCCTCCAGAAAACTATTCTATTCCGTTTCCAGGACTATGCAGGTGGCACAGCGGCTTTATGAAGCCGGACTAATTACCTATATGAGGACGGATAGCGTAAACCTCAGTGGCGAAGCGATCCAGGCAGCAAAGAATGTGATTATAGATAATTACGGTGAGAATTACAGCAAGGTTAGAAATTATAAGGGCAAGGCTAAGGGAGCACAAGAGGCACATGAAGCGATCCGCCCAACAGATATGGGCAGGCAATCTCCTTCTATAGATGCCGATCAGGCAAAATTATACGACCTGATCTGGAAACGGACGATCGCCTCGCAAATGAGTGATGCTCAGTTAGAGCGTACCACTGTAAAGATTCTGGCAAATACCCATGAGGAAATATTTGTAGCACAGGGCGAGGTGATCACCTTTGACGGTTTTCTCAAGGTGTATTTTGAGAGCAGGGATGAAGAAGACCTGGAAGAACAGCAGGGAGTTCTACCTCAGTTTCAGCTTGGGGCGTTATTGCAAAACAACTTCATTAGCGCTACCGAAAGGTTTACCAGGGCACCGTACCGTTATACAGAAGCTACGTTGGTTAAAAAACTGGAGGAACTCGGTATTGGCCGGCCCTCTACTTACGCGCCCACAATATCTACTATTCAGAACCGCGGTTATGTGGAGAAGGGTACTATTGAGGGCATTGAAAGACCATATAAGCAATTAAAACTTGAAACAGGTTCAATCAGTGAAATTATGCTAAGCGAACTCATAGGATCGGACAAAGGCAAATTGGTGCCATCCGATATAGGAATGATTGTAAATGATTTCCTGGTGGGTCATTTTGCAAATATTCTGGATTACCATTTTACTGCCAAAGTGGAGAAGGACTTTGACGAGATTGCCACAGGGGATGAAGACTGGCAAAAGGTAATGAGGGAATTTTACAAAGATTTCCATCCAAATGTCCTCGATGTCGAGGAAAATGCGGAAAGAGCAAGTGGCGAACGTGTTCTGGGGAGCGACCCAAAGTCGGGCCGACAGGTAGCCGTACGTCTTGGAAAATTTGGTCCTATGGTACAGATAGGAACTGTAGATGAAGAAGAAAAACCACTTTTTGCAAGTTTATTACCCGATCAATCCTTAAACACTATTACTTTTGAGGAAGCTATGGAACTCTTTGATCTCCCACGTGAGTTAGGGAAATATAAGGGAGAGGAAATAGAGGCAAATGTTGGGAGATATGGTCCGTATGTCAGATTTGGTAAGAAGTTCGTGTCACTCGAAAAAGGAGAAAGTGCATTTGAGATAGATTTTGAGAGGGCTATTGAACTTATAAAGGCAAAGGAAAGGGCAGATGCTCCTATAGCCAGTTACGGAGGGAAGGATGTTTCTAAAGGAAAAGGCAGATTTGGTCCTTTTATTAAGTGGGATGGAATGTTTATCAATGTCAGTAAGAAATACGATTTTGATAACTTAAGTCAGGCCGATATTGAGGAACTTATCGCTGCTAAATTAAAGAAAGAAGCGGAGAAATTAATTAAAGAGTGGCCCGAGGAGGGCATTCGGATTGAAAAAGCGCGCTGGGGCAGGCATAATTTGATCAAAGGAAAGACAAAGATAGAGCTGGGCAAAGAGGTAGATGTAGAATCTCTTACGCTTGAGCAGGCCAAGGAGCGTTTGGAAGGAAAGAAAAAAAAGACCCGCTCGGGTAAAACAAAAGGGGCATCTTAAACATGGCATTCGATTTCTTGGTTCCGGTGGACGAAAAAGTACTGGCTCATTGTGAGCTACTTCCACCGCAGGCCCTTGGGAACCGTATTCAGAAACATTCAGC
Source organism: Flavobacteriaceae bacterium (assembly GCA_051011235.1). GTDB lineage: Bacteria > Bacteroidota > Bacteroidia > Flavobacteriales > Flavobacteriaceae > JAHEJJ01. Next base: position 6,803 of record JBPCUI010000376.1, on the reverse strand, counting down.
TAAAAAGGGACTTCCCGTATTGGCAATGTCCTCATTCGCCATCCTGGGCGTTCACGAATCGCGGAATGCATTTGAGAAAAAACCGGAGAGGCTCGATATCAGCTCGATTAGATTGGAGCTTTACAAGCTGATGGCCGGAAATTGGGATTCTACCCTTATCGATCTTGGTGATGTAGAGGAGGGAGAAAAAGTTGAAGACACCTATTTTGTTGTAAATCAAATTGTGGCCGTTCTTCTCGAGGAAAATATCATACCGATTATTATTGGTGCTACCCAGGATATCACCTTTCCAATATACAGGGCATTTGACGGGCATAAGGATATGGTCAACCTGGTCTCGGTAGACAGCCGTTTCGATTTTGGCGCCGATGAAGAACTCATTTCATCTCACTCTTATATGAGTAAGATTATTACCGATAAACCAAACAACCTCTTTAACTTCTCTAACATCGGATTTCAGAGTTATTTTAATGCACAGGAGGAGATGGATCTTATGGACCGGCTTTTCTTCGATGCTTATCGCCTGGGTGAAATCACTGCCGATATCTCGCTTGCCGAACCTATAATGCGCAATTCCCATATTGTCAGTATAGATTCCAGGTCCGTGATGGCATCTCAACAGGGTGGTTCTTCTAACTTTTCACCTAATGGGTTTAGTGGCAGGGAGATATGTGCAATTGCTCGTTATGCCGGCATGGGGGATAATATATCTGCTTTTGGAATTTTTGAATGTGAAAACCACCCGCAGACATTTCAGCTAATAGCCCATATTATCTGGTATTTCATCGAGGGTTTCAACTTCAGAATAGAGGAGTTCCCAAGTGGTAAAAGCAAAAATTTCACCAAGTTCATTGTACCGACTGAAACCGAAGAACTAGTGTTCTTTAAAAGTTTACTTTCCGAAAGATGGTGGGTAGAAGTCCCATCTATTTTACCATCACATACTAAAACCAATACAGCTGCGTTATTACCATGCACCGAAAAGGACTATTTGGATGCTTGCAATCAAAAAATTCCTGAAAGGTGGTTTAAGGCCTATAAGAAAGGTTTTTAACTAAGAATAATAATTTGAATCGATAGGCAGTTTTATACAATAAAATCGGTAAAATTCAGTTTTAGTGAATAATACTATTGTCATTACTGTTTATTGTCTAAATCGAAATTTAACCTAAAGTATGAAGAAGCTATTGTTGTCCTCTATAGCCCTCGTTTTTTTACTCAGCAGTTGTGGGTCTAAAACTCAAGGAGAACTTGTAGGAGTACAAGGAAAAAAATGGTACCCTGAAAAGCCTTATGGAATGGAGCTCATTCCTAGAGGCTCATTTATCATGGGTAAAAGTGAGGAGGATGTAGCACAAGTGCAAGATGCTCCCACCAGAACGGTTACAGTGCGATCCTTTTATATGGACGACACTGAAATAACTAATAGTGAATATCGTCAATTCGTTGAATGGGTAAAGGACTCGATCGTGAGAACGAAACTAGCCATCCTTGCCGATGAATTAGGAATGGGTCCGGATGATGGAGGTATCGGCGAATTTTCCTTTAGGGATGCGGATACTACTCAAATGTCTGTCTATGATATCTACATGCTGGATAATTATGCCGGTATGGGAGAAACAGGATACGAGGGTAGGGCACTCAATACGGACGAGGATCTCATATGGGATACCGAAGACTATCCGGATGAGTATTATACCGAGGTCATGGATTCAGTTTATATTCCAGAAGAGGAATCCTATAATGGTCAGCGGACTATCGATGTCACTCAACTTAAATATAGATATACCTGGATGGATATTGAAGCAGCCGCCAGATCTAAATCTTCCAGAAGGAAGGATTTTATTCGGCAGGAGGTAATGCAGATCTATCCAGATACTACGGTATGGATAAGAGACTTCGAATACTCTTATAACGAGCCAATGCACAACGACTATTTCTGGCATGATGCTTATAGTGATTATCCTGTTGTAGGTGTATCCTGGGCACAAGCCAAAGCGTTTTGTAGCTGGAGAACAAAATTTAAAAACGACGATCAAAAGAGCAGAGACAAGCAATTTGTAAACCAATTCCGTTTACCTACTGAAGCGGAATGGGAATATGCTGCCAGAGGTGGAATCGAAGGAGGAACCTATCCGTGGGGTGGGCCTTATGTCATCAGTGACACAGGCTGCTTTATGGCCAATTTCAAACCTCAAAGAGGTGATTATGCCGCCGATGCCGCTCTTTACACAGTCGAAGCCAAATCTTACGAACCGAACGACTTTAACCTGTACAATATGGCCGGTAACGTCGCTGAATGGACTAATTCAAGTTATGATCCCGGATCCTACGAGTATGTCTCTACAATGAACCCAAATGGTCGTGCAGACGGAAATTCTCGAAAGGTAATCCGTGGCGGTTCCTGGAAAGATGTCGCTTACTTCCTACAAGTGAGTACCAGGGATTTTGAATATAGAGATTCGGCCAGAAGTTACATCGGATTCAGGACCGTTCAGGATTATATGGGTGAAGAAGACTCAACCCAGTAATTTTTGCGTATATAATACCATAAACCATTTAACCAAATACTTTACATAAATTAAACTTAAATTAAATCTAGAATTATGGCACAGTCAAAATCAACAAAGAAACTGTTTAATATGGCCTATGGGCTTGGCGCCTCGGTCGTTATTATCGGTGCTTTATTTAAGATCCTGCACTGGGAATTTGGTCCGCTTACAGGTGGATTACTACTCGCAGTAGGATTGATTACAGAAGCACTTATTTTTGCGATAAGCGCGTTTGAACCAGTAGAAGACGAATACGATTGGTCTTTGGTTTACCCCGAATTGAACGGTGGAATGAACAGAGGTAAAACCGATGCTCAGGAAGCTCAGGAAGCTGAAGGCTTACTTTCCAGAAAACTGGATGATCTATTGAAAGAGGCAAATATCGATGCTAATTTGATGGGTAGCCTTGGAGATAGCATCCGCAACTTCGAAGAAACTGCCAAAGGTATGGTACCTTCTTCTGAGGCCGTTGAATCTACAAGAAAGTACTCTGAGGAAATGGCTCAGGCCGCTACTCAAATGGAATCCTTGAACAGCCTTTACAAAGTTCAATTGGAGAGTGCTAGCAAGCAAGCATCTATCAACGAAGAAGTAGTACAGAATGCTGGAGCCCTTAAAGATCAAATGGAATCCCTTGCTTCTAACCTATCTTCATTGAACGGTGTTTACGGAGGTATGTTAACTGCCATGAACAGAAACTAATTAGTTCAGTTCAACACCCAAATCAAATTATTAATTAATAACTAATTAGATAATATGGCATCAGGAAAATTGTCACCGCGGCAGAAGATGATCAATCTTATGTATTTGATCTTTATCGCGATGCTGGCATTAAATATGAGCAAAGAAGTTCTAGCTGCATTCGGATTGATGAATGAAAAACTGGAAGCTTCTAATAATAAGACATCAGAGAACAATTTAGCGTTCTTTGAGAATCTTGAAACTAAAGCCTCTGAGGATGCTGCTAAATATGCTGAGTTGTATAAAGACGCTCAGAAGATCAAGCAGCTCTCAAAGGAGTACTTCGACTATTTAGAAAATCTGAAAGAACAGATGGTTAAGGATACAGAAGATCCTACCGATTATCAGGTGATGGATAAATCTGATTACCTCGACCAGAAGTTGTTCCAGGGAGATAACCTGGCACCCGAAGGGAAGGAATTCATGAAACGTATTACGGAATATCGTTCTCAGGTGATAGCCATTCTCGGAGATGGATTCCCGCAAGTGAAGGATGTAGTTAATGCGAGATTCAAGACCGGTGATGATAATGGAAAGGTAGTTAGGAGAGACGGTGTAAAGATCGACTGGATCAACTATCATTATGAAGGTTTCCCATTGATCGCATCTTTGACCAAACTCACTTCTATACAGTCGGATATCAAAGCATCTGAAGAAGCCGCATTGAAAGCAATGCTTCAAGGCGAGCTTACCAGTCAGGTTTCGCTATCAAATTTCTCAACACTTTTAGAATCGGAGAAATCTGCTTTCTATTCTGGCGAAAGATTCCAGGGAAGTATTGTTCTTGGTAAGACCGATAAGTCGGCCAAACCAGTTAGGGCAGAATTGAAACTGGATGGAAGAAATATGACAGAAGGAAGGGACTATCAACTGGAAGAAGGTGGCGTGAAACTATTGATCGGTGCCGGAAACCCGGGAGATCACAATATCAGTGGTATATTGGTTTACATGCAGGATGGAAACGAAAAAGAAGTGCCTGTAAAGAATACCTTCTCTACCATTTCCAAGCCTAATGCAGCTTTAATAGCAGCTGATAAAATGAATGTGGTATACCGCGGTGTTTCGAATCCTATGTCGATCACAATTCCCGGTATTCCTAATAATAAGGTGAGCGCCAGAGCTCCTGGACTTTCAAAGCGAAGTGGAAGCAGTTATGTTATGAATCCCGGAACAGGGAGATCTGTGACGATTACTGCAACCGGTACTTTGCCAGACGGCCAGGCTGTTTCTTCACGTTCCGAATTCAGGATCAAGGATATTCCACGACCTGCCGGAGCAATTCGGGGAGAAACCGGAAGCACCAAGATGCCTAGAAGGAACCTGGAGATATCTACTGTAAGTGCAATGTTGGAGGATTTTGACTTCGACCTTAATCTTGCTATAGGTGGATTTAAGTTCAAAGTTCCAGGCCAGCCAACAGTAGTTGTAAAAGGTAATAAGCTTGATAGCAGGGCCAAATCTGCCTTGAAAAGGGCTAAGCGCGGCGATGCCGTACAGGTCTTCGATATCAACGCTTATATTACCAATAACAAGAGCTATAAACTGAAGAAGGTCTCTCCTGTAATTATAGAGATCACAAACTAAGCATAGTAAATTTAAACAGATGAATTGGAAAAGTTTAATTGTAGTTGGAGCGATAGCGATGATGCCATTGTCTATAGCGGCACAAGCCAACATTCTCAACGCCAAAAAGCCAGAGGATATCGGTAAGAAAACCGAAGAGCAAATTGCTGCAGACAATGATACACCGCTTGAGTACGGCTATGTAGATGACAGGGATATCCTATGGTCAAAGACCGTTTGGGAAGTAATAGACCTTGATGAAAGAGTCAATTTCCCATTGTACTATCCACTCGACACCATAGATATTGGTGCCGACAGACGCTCGCTTTACGATGTGTTTTTAAAGAACATCAAGAACGGGAAAATGACGGATGTATATGTTGATTCCTATTTTACTGAAAAACGAAATTTCGGTGATTTGGAAGCTACGCTGAAAAAGGTAGATACAACGGACCTGGGATACGAGCAGATTAATGCAGGTGAGGAGTTGTCTCCTGAATATATCAATCAGAGAGAACTCACGGCTGCCGATATAGAAGAGTACCGTGTTAAAGGAATATGGTATTTTGACAAACGTCAGGGAGAACTCAAGTACCGTTTGCTAGGAATAGCACCGGTTGCGCCCGATGTGAATTTCATCGACGACGAGTCTATGGATCCTGCTGATGCCAAAGTAGAGCTTTTCTGGGTTTGGTTTCCTAGTGCCAGGCAGATCTTACACGACGCCAAAGTGTTTAACCAACGCAATTCGGCCCAGCCTATTTCCTTTGATCAGCTTCTGAATGCCAGAAGATTTAACGCAATCATCTATAAAGAGGATAACGTTCATGGCGACAGAGAGATCAGGGAATACATCGCAGATAATGCCCTCTTCCAGTTGTTGGAAGCGGATAGGATCAAAGAAGCTATCCGAGATAGGGAGCAAGATATGTGGGCTTATTAAAATTCCCAATTTTAATTCCAATTCGATTCAGTAATGACTAGCACCCCGGCCCACACCGGGGTGCTTCTCATTATAAAGAATTCTACCTCCTTTAATATACCCCCGGTTTATAGCACTCTTTTGCTAAATTTGCCAGATGGTGGATTACCTCGTGGTAGGACTTGGATTGGCAGGTGTTTCAATTTGTCATATACTCGAAAGGGAAAACAAATCTTTTAAAGTGATTGCAAATGGCTCTCAAGGATCTTCCTGGGTAGCCGGAGGTCTGTATAATCCCGTAGTCCTTAAGAGATTTAATGCGGCCTGGCATGCGAAAGAACAACTTACACTACTAAAACCATTTTACGCCTCATTAGAAGAAAAGCTTCAGATCAGGCTGGATTATCCAATGCCGGTCCTACGCAGATTTGCCTCTCCCAAAGAACAGAACATGTGGTTTGAAGCGGCAGACCGGCCCGAACTAAAATCATTTTTGGATCTTGAGTTGAAACCTAATTCCAATCCGGCTATCGATGCTCCATTGGGTTTTGGTTCAGTTACAGGTACCGGTAGAATAGATACCAGAGCATTGGTAGAGCATTACCAGGAGCATCTCTGGAAATCGGGATTTCTAATTCGCGAAAAATTTGATTATTCAGCATTGGAACCAGAACGCGATGAAGTTATTTACGGCCGGTTAAGGGCAAAGAGAATTGTGTTTGCTACCGGAATAGGACTGCGCGAAAATCCATATTTTAACTACCTGCCGCTACAGGGCACTAAAGGAGAACTTCTAACTATAAAAGCTCCCCAACTAAAAGAACATTCGGTGATAAAATCCTCTGTATTCATAATTCCTTTGGGAGATGATCTTTATAGAGTAGGTGCTACCTATAATTGGAAAGACAATTCCAATGAACCTACCCGGGAGGCCAGGGAAGAATTACTGGACAAGCTGCATTCATTTTTAAGATGTGATTACGAATTGCTCGATCAGATAGCCGGTATCCGTCCAACGGTAGCCG
>JBPCUI010000375.1:0-3401 GCA_051011235.1 Flavobacteriaceae bacterium | reverse complement strand
CGGCCTGTGGATTGCTCGGAACAGAATCGAGAGTTATAGCGCCAATATTGTAGTATTCGCGAAGAGAAGTCAGAAGGTCGGCAATATGGATATCTTCCATTTCACCATTTCCCTTCAGCACGGCGATACGTTTTTTATCGCCGATCTTCAGTTTGGAAAATGCATCGGCAAATGCGAATTCCAGATTTTGAACAGAATTGTTGATACGATCTTCAGATGAAGCTCCCAGTTTATTCTTAAGCAGAGGCACTTTAAATGTTTTATTACCCCGGTTAACCATGGCCCATGGAATCACTACTTCCTGACTGAATTTGCCATTCTCCTCGATAGATACACTTGCAGGTTTCAGGCCAATACGTTGTAACTGGGCCAAGGTAGCTTCAGCCTTTTCCTGGTCTTCCAAAGGATCAATAAAGCTGAACTTGATATTGTTGTTTACCGCGGCAAATTGATCTAATATAATCTCGGTTTCAACCCGAAGCTTTTCAAATTCAGCTGGTATTTCACCAGCCAGGAGTACATCTACAATAACCGGATTTTCTATGCCCACTACAGCTGTTATCGCCGGCTCTGAGAGAGAATAACGCCTGTCCTCAGTAAGATCGAAGCGCGTGTATACATAGGATGAAACGATATTTAAGACCACCAAGACAGTTAAAACCGGAACCAATGAAATCAATTTCTTCCTCATCATTTCGCCCGGTATTTAAGTTGGAATATTGTCAGGATAATAAACAGCGCAGTAATACTCATAAAATAGATCATATCCCTGCTGTCCAGAATACCCCTGGCCATCGTTTCAAATCGTGCTTTTAATCCCATATTGGCAAGAAGCAGCGAATTACCCCCATCCTGTACAAGGGAGGCTAGTCCCTCAGATAAGTAGAATAGCACAAAGCATAGTAACAAACCGCTTATGAAAGCCACTATCTGATTATCTGTAATGGATGAAGTGAACACACTAATACTGGAATAGGCCATAATCAGGAACAGAAGGCCGATATAGGAACCAAGTGCCAGACCAACATCCAGATTGCCCTGTTCGATACCAAGCTCAGAAATGCTGTAAATGTAGAGTAGGGTAGGTAACACAGCAAGGACCGAGAGCAGCATCGCTGCCAAATTTTTGGCTAAGACGATCTGCCATAACGATGCAGGTGAAATGTAGATGAGTTCCAGTGTGCCCATTTTCATTTCATCTGAAAAGCTCCTCATACAAATGGCCGGAATAAGTAATAAAAGTATCCAGGGAGCGAGCAGGAAAAAATTACCCAGATCGGCAAAGCCGTAATCAAATATGTTAAAAGTGCCTTCAAATACCCACAGGAACAGACCATTCAGAATAAGAAAAATGCCGATGATCAAATAGGCGATCGGCGACGCAAAAAAAGACGTTATTTCTTTTCTAAAAACAGCCCACATACAATGTTCAATTTAAGGATGCTACTTTATCTACACTCCAGGCTTCCGGTTTTAACTCGAACAGCAATTTGGTTTTACCCCATACATTTCTGAAGAAATCTGAACTTCTATATGCTTCCAGATCCTCCTCAGAGTTCCAGTAGCTATACGTAAAAAATACACCTGTATCATTTCGATCCCGGTAGAGTTCCAGGAGCATACACCCTTTAAATTTCCTTATCGTTTCTTTGGTTTGGTCAAAAATTTGCTCAAAACTAGAAATATTTTCTTCCCGAATAGTCAATTTTACAATACGAATCAGCATCTACAGGAAATTTATGGTTATTGTATCCCTGTAGTCAAGGCCTAACAGGGTAGAAGCGCTCCCAACAGTGTTCAGGTCACTTTTATAAATTGCTAACTCAATATAATCGGAGGAATTGAACAGGGCCAGCAGGTCTCCCGGACCTTTACGTTTTCCTTTTTCCTGGGTATAATCTATAATATCACTGTATTTGTTATGAATAGCGGTGATTTTCTTATTACGCGCAAGAATTTCAAAATTTCTTCCGTTTCGGTATGCCTCAAAAAGACTTTTCTGAATATTCGTAATTACATTTCCGTAATTATCAATATAGATCACATTTCCCACAATAGTTTTCCCACTGTTGATCATCCTCGGCGTAAATTCCTTTAGTTCTTTCAGCTCATTAAATTCCTTTCCCACAACTTCCAGTTTACCTCCCCGGGCAATATGGCAGGCTACCTGAACAAAAACGTCCAGAACCGGAAATGAGCCCTGTGCAGGATTGCGAATATCCACCTCGACAACTTTCTCAGGTTTAATTTCTGTAGTGATAAGGCTTATAACCCCATTATTGGCGGTGATAAAATAGTGTCCGTCTACATAAACCGCAATATGCTTATTCTCAACAGTAGGTTCTGCATCCACGCCTACAATGTGAATAGTACCTGGCGGAAAGGCCTTGTAAGAGTTTTTGAGGATATATGCACATTCCTGTATATTAAAAGGACTTATGGAATGGGAAATATCAACAATCTTGGCATCTGAAAGCTCTTGGTAAACAGTTCCTTTTATGGCGCCTACAAAATGATCTTTATGGCCAAAATCTGTAGTTAGAGTGATGATTGCCATGCAATGCTGTTGATATTTTTTTCGATATCCAAACCGATTTATGCTTAAGTTTGCTCAACAAAATTACGCAAAAAAACAGCGATTGGAAATTAATTTGAACGCTCTGAATTTTTAAATCTAATCAGTCTTTGAACGAACTTATTTTAGAACTCACCGAGATAAGTCCAAGAGAATTTTTTGGACGACAAAATGAAAATATAAATCTCTTAAAAAAGTACTTCCCCAAGTTAAAGATTGTCGCCCGAGGCAGTAAGATCAAGGTATATGGAGATGAGCAATTGTTGAATGAATTCAACAGTCGCTTTGAAATGCTCACTGCTCATTTCGGCAAATACAACAGTCTGGACGAGAATAGCATTGAAAGGATCCTTACCAGCAATGGCGATGAGGACTACCAATCTTCGGAGGAGAGTAACGGGATACTGGTACACGGGGTAAATGGAAGATTTATCAAGGCCATGACCCCTAATCAGAGGAAATTGGTAGATGCCACTGAGAAGAACGATATGGTCTTTGCAATTGGACCTGCCGGAACTGGCAAGACCCATACAGGGGTAGCCCTGGCGGTACGGGCATTAAAGAGCAAGCAGGTTAAGCGGATCATACTGACGAGACCGGCAGTCGAGGCCGGTGAAAACCTGGGCTTCCTTCCGGGCGACCTCAAAGAAAAACTCGATCCTTATATGCAGCCATTGTACGATGCTTTAAGAGATATGATACCCAGTGAAAAATTAACTCAATTGATCGAGACCGGAATCATTCAAATTGCGCCCATGGCGTTTATGAGGGGCAGAACACTAGATCATGCATTTGTTATTCTGGATGAAGCCCAGAATACTACACA
>JBPCUI010000374.1:0-6675 GCA_051011235.1 Flavobacteriaceae bacterium | reverse complement strand
CTGGATATTCTGGAGTACTTAAAACCGAGATATAAACTCCATATTATCACCAACGGATTTCAGGAAATACAGGAAAAAAAACTCAGAAAGTCCAATATCTATGGGTATTTTGATCAGGTGGTGAATTCAGAAATGGCCGGTGTTAAAAAACCCAATCCGGAAATTTTCAAATTGGCACTTCAAATGGCTAACACCACGGCTGCGGCTTCGATAATGATTGGCGATAATATTGAAGCAGATATCCTGGGGGCAAAGGCTGTGGGTATTGAAACCTTACACTTTAACGCACATAATGAACCCGTTCACGAATATTGCCACATCATTCGCAATTTAAGTGAAATAAAATCATATTTATAGAGTTATATAGGTGAGAACAAATCTATAGGATACGATACCTTCCAGGGGTGGTTCTGAAGACATAAACCTTTAAACCGAGGTACGGCTATGAAAATCTTTCTGAGACTTTTTATCGTGGCGCTATTTTCGCTGACTCTTTCTTCTTGCTCTGATGAACAGGACTTTGGTCAGTTTGACGCGCTGAATGTTATTCCAACTGCAGAGGCGAGTTTAGTGTATGTGGAGGTTCCGGAAGAAGTAATCAATCTGGGTTCCGGTTTAAATTTCTACAGTCAGACATTCGATTTTGGTGCATTTGAGGAAGAATTTTTTGCAGAGAATGTACTGGATGGGGTTATTACCTATGAGGTTGAAAATACAACTAGTAAACCACTCGATATAACAATTGATTTTTTGGACCAGTCTGGCAATGTTCTCGACACCGAAAATTTCATGCTCAGTCCGGCTCCTACTGCAATTCTACAAAGGGAAATAAGCTACGGGACCCCTACAGGGCGCCCTATTAGTATCATCACTTCTACCTCCGCAATCCGGGTTACAGGAATAAACCTGGGCGATAATACCAGCGTTTCTTCACTGCCCGACCCTACAGTTTTCCTGAGGTCGAGCGCAAAGTTTAGGATAAGACTCAAATGAGAAATTACATTGTACTTATCCTGGTATCCTTTTGGGGTATTTATACCATTAATGGGCAAAACAAACAGCTCCTATACGACTTTCAGGAAATTCCACAGGCATTGATGCTCAATCCGGGAATGCAAACGCCCTATCAGTGGCATGCGGGTATTCCACTGATTTCGGGTATTTCTTTTCAGGCAGGCACCAGTGGTATCTCGGTAAATGACATTTTTGCAGCCGACGGACTGGATATCAATGACAAAGTAAGGGATCGGGCCGTTTTCGGTTTGGGCATCAGGGATGAAATCTCAGGAGTGTACCAGATAGAAGTCTTATACGGAGGTTTCAGAGGGAAAAACAATCCAGACAATTATTTTTCATTCGGTATTTACAACGAGGGTGTCGGTATCAACTACTGGCCTCGCGATCTGGCAATTCTCGGTTATGAAGGAAATGCAGATCAACTGGGCAGAAGGTTTAACCTGAGCCATTTAAAAACAAGGGGTGAACTCCTGAATGTTTTTCACTTTGGCTGGAACAGGGTCTGGAACCGGAGTCTTACCGTAGGCGCGCGGGGGAAAATCTATTCGGGAATATTGGATTTCAACTCTTCGAGTAATGAGGGATATTTCGTTAACAATGAAGGGCAAAATAATATCCTGGCCAGTACCCTGGTAGCAGATATGATGCTCAGAACTTCCGGGCTTGATGATATCAGGGATGTAATCAATGACGACTCAATCGACAATGTTTCTGCAATTACCAGTATATTCACTAAACGGGGTTTTTTTGGAGGTGATTTAGGACTCGGCCTGGATCTGGGCTTTACCTATCAGTTTAATTCCAGAACATATATTACAGGCAGCCTTTTGGACATAGGATTGATGTACCACAGTGGAGATATACGAAATTTTACACTCCAGGGTGAGGCTACAATAGAAGGGATCGAAGTTATTTTACCGGACGCACTTGCAGATCCCAACGCTGATTTCTGGCAGGAGTTGGTAGACGAGATCGAAGCACTAATACCTTTCGAGGAGAATAATAACAACTATACAACGTTCCGGCCTGTAAAATTCTATGGCTCAATTCGCCATAATTTTGGAGGTTCCGAAGTCAGCAGGGAATTTTGCGATTGTACCTACCAAACGAACTCCAAAGAACAAAATTTACAGTATAAAAACAGTGTGGGAGCTCAGATCTACGCAATCAATAGACCCAGAGGCCCACAAGCTGCTGTTACTGCTTTTTACCAGAGAAGATTTGGTAATGTTTTGGCACTTAAAGGAACATATACGGTGGATAAGTTTACCTATACAAATATTGGATTGGGTATGAGTTTGCAGGCAGGGCCGGTTAACTTCTACCTTGTTGGCGATAATTTACTTGGCTATAGAAACTTGGCTGCCAGTCATTACGCCTCTTTCCAGTTCGGATTAAATATTATATCTTGGGAGCCTAATTGATCGCATTTTAGGTAATGAAGAAGATATTTATCACCCTGCTTTTACTGGGGTTTGCCGGCACCACATTTGCTCAGCTCAACTCCTACAAATATATCGTAGTACCCAAGAAATTCGAAGCCTTTAAACAGGAGAATCTGCACAGGACAAGCTCACTGATCAAGCTTTTGTTTTCGCAAGAAGGATTTGATGTAGTTTATGATGATGCATTACCCGCAGACCTGGCAAATAATCGTTGCCTTGGAGCCTATGTCGACCTGGAAAAAACATCCAAATTCCTCAGTACCAGAATTGTTTTAAACTTAAAAGATTGCAATTCGGTTACTATTATACGATCTGTTGAAGGAAAAAGTAAGATTAAAGAGTATGAGCAAGCCTATCACGAGGCGATCCGCAGATCTTTTACAAGCTTTAAGGGTATGAATTACAGGTATAAACCGGCGAAGACAAAGGAAGAGCCTGTGACAGCTGATTTTCAGAACGATATCAAAACTGTGGAAGAGCCAGACAAAAATAATATAGCAGCCGAGGCAGTTGTCGTCCAGGTGGCTACTCCTGAAGAGCAGTATTATGAGGATAATCGGCCGACTCCTTCAGATTATACTATAAGTGAGCAGGAGGCAGAAGTTGCAGAAACCGATGTGATTACAGATGAAATTCCTGTGTTTACTGCAAAAGAACTACCTAATGGCTATGAGTTGCTGGACAGCCAGGACAAATTGTGGCTTACGCTATACGAAACTTCAACTGCTGAAGTTTTTATCGCCAAGAATGAAAGGGAAAGTGGGATGGTATACAAAAAGAACTCCAGCTGGTATTTCGAATATTACCAGGATTCAGAACTGGTGGTAGAAGAACTAAGAATAAATTTTTAATAGGGATACTTTCCTTTCCAATGTTCGTTGAGGAATTTTCTAATAACTTCTTCTCTTTTATTTTCACCGGGTTGATAGAAAGTTGTACCGGTTAGATCTTCTGGCAAATACTCCAGGTCAATAAAGTTTTGCTCATAATCATGGGCATATTTATAATCTATTCCGTATCCCAGATCTTTCATTAGTTGAGTAGGCGCGTTCCTAAGATGGAGTGGAACAGATAGATCTCCTGTCTCTTGTACGGCTTTTTGTGCATTTTTGATTGCTGTGTAACTCGCATTGCTTTTCGATGATGTAGCGAGGTATATAGCGCACTGGCTCAGTATAATCCGGGCCTCCGGATTGCCTACACTGGCAACGGCCTGGAATGTAGCATTCGCTATGACAAGAGCTGTAGGATTTGCCAATCCAATATCTTCAGATGCGGAAATTACCATTCTACGGGCAATGAATTTAATATCTTCACCACCTTGTATCATCCTTGCCAGCCAATATACCGTAGCATTAGGGTCGCTACCCCGAATTGATTTAATAAAGGCCGATATAATATCGTAGTGTTGCTCACCAGTTTTATCATATAAAACCGTATTCTTCTGGACTTTCTCCATCACCATGTCGTTGGTAAGCTTTACCGGATCCTGGTCTTCAGAAATTATCACCAATTCCAATATGTTGAGCAATTTTCTTGCATCTCCTCCCGACAACCTGATAAGCGCCTCCGTCTCTTTGATTTCCACGGCTCTGGTTTTTAAAAGACTGTCCTCACTAAGAGCTCTTTTCAGCAATAGTTCAAGATCCTTCCGGCTAAAGGATTTTAATACATATACCTGACAACGAGACAACAAGGCAGGTATTACTTCGAAACTTGGGTTCTCCGTAGTGGCTCCTATAAGTGTTACCCAGCCTTTTTCAACAGCACCGAGCAGCGAGTCTTGCTGGGATTTACTAAATCTGTGGATTTCATCTATAAATAAGATCGGATTACTAGTAGTAAAAAGACCGTCTGTTTTTTTGGCCCTGTCGATAACATCCCTGATGTCTTTTACACCACTGTTAATAGCGCTTAGAGCATAAAAGGGTCTTTTGCTTTCACGGGCTATAATTTGAGCCAGACTGGTCTTTCCTGTACCGGGCGGTCCCCAAAAGATCAGCGAAGGGATCATACCCTTCTTTATCTGATTAGTAAGAGCGCCCTGTGGGCCTACAAGATGTTCCTGGCTTACAAAATCATCAAGTAACCTGGGTCTGACGCGTTCTGCCAGCGGTTCATTCATACAATAAATTTAAGAAAAGCGGCCTTATTAATATAGAGCATGCTAAACAAGTTATACCTGGGTCGAACATGACAATTTATCATAATTTGTTCTTCTGGCGAGAATGTTGCGTATTTAAAATGTAATTTAAGACCGATGACGGAGGAACGATATTTCAACTATACACCCAGCGTTGTTCTGCTACCAATGTTGGCAGTTCTCTCTATATGGACAGTTTTCTGGGTCGAGGTAAAGTTTCAGATCAATTTAAATGAATACGGTATTTACCCAAGAACGGTAAAGGGATTAAGAGGGATTATTTTCAGCCCTTTTCTGCATGGATCCATTGAACACTTGTATAACAATACACTGCCTCTCGCAATTCTCAGCGCTTCCCTTGCCTATTTTTACCGAAGTGTATCTATCAAAGTGCTTATTATCGGTATCCTTCTCTCCGGTATGTTGACCTGGCTCATCGGCAGGCCGTCGTACCATATTGGGGCCAGTGGTTTGATATATGTATTGGTGAGCTTTATATTCTTCAAAGGGATTTTTACCAAACACTATAGGCTTGTAGCGCTTTCTTTACTGGTTGTCTTTATTTATGGAGGTTTACTGTGGTATATTTTTCCAATTGAAGGAGGGACCTCGTGGGAAGGTCACCTCGGAGGTTTTATTACCGGCCTTGTTCTGGCATTTTCCGTTAAAACCGAAGTACCGCCTGTAAAGAAGTTCGTCTGGGAAAAAGATGAATACGCAGAGGAACAGGACGAGTTCATGAAACATTTCGACGAAGATGGAAATTTTATTGAGAACAGTGATGAACCGGAAGCTGAAAAACCGGCTGTTGAAATTCGATATCATTTCAAAAAGTCCAAAGGGGAAAACAAGGATAATTAAGTTTTTATCCGCTGCCTGACTACTTCATATAATATAATCCCACAAGCAACGGAAACATTAAGCGAGTCTATAGAACCCAACATAGGTAGCTTGCCCCTGTGATCAGCTATTTTCAGTATTGAAGGCGAAATTCCGGAGTCTTCTGAACCCATTATGATGGCCGTAGGACCATTAAAGTTAAGATCGTAAATACTTTGTTCGGTCTTCTCGGAAGCAGCCACCAGCTGTATTCCGCTTGCTTGTAAATAGTATATCGCATCTTTCAGATGGGCTACCTTGGCGATGGGGACATTAAAAACCGCTCCGGCGGAAGTTTTTACCGTATCTGCTGTGACCGGAGCCGCACCTTTATTCTGAATGATTATTCCACTAACACCTGTGCATTCGGCAGTACGAATTATGGCACCAAAATTTCGGACATCCGATACCCGGTCTAACAAAAGGAACAGCGGAGTTTTAGTTTTTTCCAGTACTTCCTCCACCAGTGCTTCGAACGGCCTGAATTCTATTGGTGAGATCGTGGCTACCACTCCCTGGTGATTTTCCGAACAGAGCTTATTCAGTTTTTGGACAGGTACATAAGAAGCGCTTATCCCTTTTTGCTGAACAAGCTTCTCCAGTTCACGGACCAAAGAACCCTGCAGCCCTTTTTGAATTAAGACCTTGTTAATCGATTTTTCGGCATTTATGGCTTCAATTACCGCCCTGATCCCGTAGATCTGTGTGCGTTCTTCCATTATTTCTTTTTACGCAAGCATTTTATTGGCTATTGTGCCTGGTCTCTAACTTATGAACTCCAAGTGACCCGTTGTTAACTGTATGAACGAGAATTAACTCTTTTCCAATATTGAATAGTTCTGCAGACTTGACATTTCCTGTTAAATACAAACCTGTCTCCATATAGGGTAGGGGTTGGTAGTTATTCTGCCCATCAGAAATCAAAACAAGTCCTGAAATAGCATCGAGTCTCGGTGTTTCAACCTCAGTTTCATAAATATTCCCTGCGAGTATTAAATCTTCGTATTGATCTCCGTTAATATCCACCGCAGTTATATCCAGGGTAGGAAACATCTGAGCTTCAACCGGGAGAATACTTTTATCGAAAGAACCATTTCCACGGTTTATAAGTACTATGGACTTAAACTCAGTAACCTCATTGGAATAAGAAGTGGCAAGTTTTTCACCATAGATATCGCTGAGGCTTGCATT
>JBPCUI010000373.1:0-14252 GCA_051011235.1 Flavobacteriaceae bacterium | reverse complement strand
TAAATGTTTCATATGGTGTTTTTTGGTTAGCTCTTGTATTTTTCTTTGTAATGCAAATATGAGGTCTCAATTATTTGATGGAGTATATCCATATCTATATCACTCAATTTCTTTATATATAAACAGGACTTGCCCGTGGTATGCTTACCCAATTTTTTGAGAAGGGATTTATTTCGTTCCGAACTTGCACCCACATATAGTGTTAAATTCTGTGCCCTTGGAGAAAACCCTGTCAGGAGCATGTCGCCTTCCCGACCCGAATCGTATTTGTAGTGATAACTTCCATAGCCAATTATACTCGGGCCCCACATCACTGGTTTTTCACCTGTGATTGATTTCATTAATTCCAAAAGCGTATAAGCATCTGCTTTTTTCTGAGGATGTTCGATTTTCTCGAGAAAGTCGGTCACAGGCAACGCATTGGGTATGGTTTTATTTACAGACATGAATCAATTATGAGTATCCTATAAAAATAAGGAATTCCCTTTTCTAAACAACAATAAAAAAGTCATTGGCCGATAAGACCAATGACTTAACAGATCTCATAAGGAAAGCCTACATGGAATAGAAGAATTGTTCATTGATTATTTTCCCGTCCCTGACCTCATAGACCGCAAGTTCATCCATTTGGACACGGCTCCCGTCTTTAAAAGAGGCATCCATCGTCATCTTGGTACTAAAATGATTACCTGCCACAGTTGGATCAGAAATCTCACCTGCGTGCAGTTCTTCCAGATTGGCAAACCACTCCTCACTTTTTTGAAAGACAGATTTAATTCCGGTGGTGACCTCATTGGGAGTTCCTGGCATTTCGCGGCTAACAATATCGTCTCCATAAAGACTATCAATGGCTTCTAGATGCCTGCCTTCGCGGCACAAACCAACTAATTTGTTGGCTACTTCTGTTGTTGTCATTGCTAGATTATTTAAAGTTTCCTATCACTTTCTAAGATAAGGATTTCCCATGCCGCCTGAATTAAATCTTTGTTAATTCCAGGCTAAGAATTCAAAGCAGCCTTATACGCAATGATACAACGATTCCTCGCAAAAAAGTGATCGACAATTGGAGGGGGATAGTCAGAATCTTTGTATTCAGGAACCCATTGTTTTATATATCTGTCATCGGGATCAAATTTTTCTGCCTGGGTATAAGGATTAAATATACGGAAGTAGGGTGCTGCATCCACCCCACAGCCAGCCGCCCATTGCCAGTTTCCCACATTACTGCTAAGCTCATAATCGAGGAGTTTCTGTGCAAAATAAGCTTCACCCCAACGCCAGTCGATCAAAAGGTGTTTACACAGAAAACTCGCTACCAGCATGCGCACGCGGTTGTGCATATAACCAGTAGCATTGAGCTGTCTTATTCCGGCATCGACCATTGGATAGCCGGTTTTTCCGGATTTCCAGGCCTGAAACTCTACCTGATCATTACGCCACATAATCCTGTCGTATTGAGGTTTAAAGGAGTTTTGTATTGTCTGAGGAAAATGCCATAGGATCTGCATAAAGAATTCTCTCCAAATCAGCTCATTCCAGAAGGTGTCATTTTTTTGTTTGATTGCTTTTTGAATGACCTCTCTTATCGAAACGGTTCCAAACCTGAGATACGGTCCTATCCTTGAGGTACCATTTTTATCGGAAGGATAATTTCGCGTGGCCTGGTAATTCTCAATAAGGATATCATCAAGATTAAAAGGAGGAACAGTTATAAGGGAGGGCTGGCAACCGATATCTTCCACAGTGAGCCAGGGCAAGGCCTTTGAATCAATAATTTTATCGCAATAATCCCAACTTTGGTAATATTTCAAATTGGTCTTAATGTCAAATTTGGACTTCCATTTATTTTTATAAGGCGTAAATACCAGATAAGGATCTCCATTGTCCTTTACAATCTCATCTTCTTCAAAGACGACCTGATCTTTAGTCGAATGGAATTCTACACTGTGTGTCCGGGCCATTTCTGCAACAATACTATCTCTCTTTTGTGCATAAGGTTCATAATCCTTGTTAGTGTAAATTCGCTGTACCGAATATGTATGCAAAAGTTCTGCAAAAACATCTTCAACCCGCCCTAAATATATAGCCAGAGAGCGTCCAAATTTCTTATGAAGCATAAGCCGCATCTTATCCAGACATTGGTGGATAAAAGATATCCGCGGATCATTTCTGCTGAGATCTTGTAATATCTCGCTGTCGAAGATAAATATAGGTAAGACGGGATAACCGGAGTTCAGGGCTTCATATAGGCCCTTGTTATCCTCAAGACGAAGGTCCCTTCGGAACCAGAATACAGATATCTTTTGGTTCACTCTACTTTGTTTTGGCAGCTGCAATCCATCTATCTGTTTCAAGGACTTGCACAATAAGGACTTTCATGGTACTTGGTAAATTAATTACACCAGAATTTTTATGATATACTGAATTTGTTTGATGAATCGGGTATAATCCCAAAAAGTTCCTTTAGCTTGTTTTCCCTGTATTTAAAAATCTGCCTGAGCTGTTTCTTAACAAGCAGCGAGTGCATCATTTGACCCAGAACTCCCAGTGGAAGTTTATAATCTATAAGATCTTCCATCAGCACCCCACTGGCGCCCGGTCTTATGAAATGCTTATGGTGCCACAAAGAATAAGGTCCGAAGCGCTGCTCGTCTACAAAATACTCACCTTCTTTTACATGGGTAATTTCCGTAACCCAATTTGTGGTAATGCCTTTATAAGGGGACACCTTATAATGAATGATTTGCCCGGGATACATTGGTTCATCACCCCCTCTAATAATCTTGAATCCCATATGTTGGGGTGTAATTACGCTCAAATTGGCAGGATTTGATAGAAATTTCCACGCCTCTGATGCACTGATGGGTAATGCCTGGGAAGAATATAGTTGGTATAATTTCACAGGACAATATTAAAAATCATTTTGTTTAATAAAAAGTGGTATATGTTAAACAATTAATAAATCATTCATTACTTACTGAATTGGTTTACCCATGGTTGCACGCATTATAACCGATTCAATGGTAGATGGCTATTATTTTTGGCAAATAAGCCTGCATTTTTGTACTTTTCTTTGCGAAACACCCCAGTAGATTGAGATGAAGATCTTTTACTTACTTTTTTTTGTATCGCCGCTGCTTCTGGCCCAGCAATCGGTTTCACTTGTTGGTACCCTGCCGGAACAGGTAAATGAGACTTCTGGATTGATCTGCTACAACGGGAAATTAATCACTCATAATGATTCTGGCAATACCGCCCAACTCTTCGAAATTGACACAACTTCTCTTCAGGTAAATCGAATTGTGACTATAAGCAACGCCGTTAATACGGATTGGGAGGATATTACACAGGACGAGGATTTTATCTATATCGGAGATATCGGCAATATCAATGGTAACCGTACAGACCTGGCCATCTACAAGATCCGCAAGAGCGATTATGATTCTTCGGATACCATCGACGCAGAACGCATAAATTTTAGTTACGAAGATCAAAGTAGTTTTCTTGCAACACCCAATTCGGACTGGGATGCCGAGGCCCTCACCGTAATAAGTGGTCAGTTAACGCTTTTCACCAAGCGCTGGCAAAGCGGTGGTTCTACAGCTTACGCAATCCCCAACTCAGCAGGAGAACAAACAGCAGTAAACCTGGGTACAGCCCAGGTATCTGGCCTGGTAACTGCTGCTACATACAACCCCGCTTCAAATATTCTTTACCTTCTTGGTTATTCACAGTTCCTGCAACCTTTTCTTTTGCGCTTTGAAGATCCACCAGGGCCATTTTCTTTTGGAGGCACAAGCCAGTCTAGTAATCTGGACATCGGCTTTGGACAAACAGAAGGAATGGGTTTTGTAGATCACAATACCTATTATATTTCTTCGGAACGCTTTGTAAATTCATCCCCGCCCGTGGCATTGGCCGCAAGCCTGTTCAAACTAGAAACAGAGGATACTGATCTTGAACCGATGCCTCCTGCAGACGGGGAACCTGATCCCGACCCGGATTCGCCACCTGAAGATGACCCAAAATCCGGATCCCTGCCCGAGGATGGCAATTTTGGTGAATTGGTTATTTTCCGCGAATTTGGATCATCAGTACTTCAATACGCACTCAATACGGAAGATGATCTGTTTGGAAGGGCAATATTTGATCTGAGTGGGAGAAGAATTCAATATACCCATGCAAGTGAGATCGACTCCAACATCATAGATATTTCAACACTGGGGAGCAATATTTACTATCTCACGTTTTATTTAAGAACAAAGATCTTGTCAAAGGCCTTCATATCTTATTAATGTCATTTAAGACAGATATTTAAGGATTTATTAACAAAGGTTCAGGGCGCTTATATTTAGTTTTATACCAACTTATTAAACCTGATAACAATGAAACAATTAACTATGCTAATCTGCGCTGTGCTGCTGTCTTTTTCCGGACATGCACAGATTGCAGTACCACAGCCGAGCCCGGCTTCAAAACTCAAACAAACTGTAGGTTTGACCGAAGTTACAGTTAAGTACTCAAGGCCATCTATGCGAGGGAGAACAATTTTTGGAAATTTAGTTCCCTATGACAAAATTTGGCGTACTGGTGCAAATGCCAGAACTTCTATCTCATTTGCAGATGATGTTACCATCAATGGTCAGGAAGTGAAAGCAGGAACCTATGCCATTTTTACGAAACCCGGCCTTACTTCATGGGAAATTTATTTCTATGATGAAGTCGATGGCGGTGGTACTCCAAGGGAATGGGACGACAACAAGGTAGTCGCCAAGGCCACCTCAGAAGTATATGCAATGTCTGAAGATGTACAGACATTCACGATTTCCATGGATAATCTCCACAATAATGGTGCAACGCTGGGGTTACTCTGGGAGAAGACCTATGTGGGTGTACCTTTTGAAGTGCCAACTCAGGCCAAAGCTGATAAAAGTATAGAAACCGTTTTCGGCGGTCCTTCCGGCAATGACTATTTCGCTGCAGCATATTATTATTATTCAGATAAAAGAGATCTGACTAAGGCCAAAGAATGGATAGATAAGGCAGTAGCCTCTAATGACAAGGCATTCTGGATCATGCGGCAGCAGTCTTTGATTTACGCCGAGTTAGGAGATAAAGATGGAGCAATTAAAGCTGCAAAGAAATCTCTTGAGGTTGCAGAAGCGGCCGGTAATGCAGATTATGTAAAAATGAACAAGGATTCATTAAAAGAATGGGGAGCACTATAAATAAGCTTGCCTGATAATACTTAAAAGACCCTGAAAAATAACTTCAGGGTTTTTTTTATGATTTCAATGAAGGATGACTGTGCATTCTGTCGAAAATTTCAACAAAAAATGCGAGTGCGATTACGAGAGCACAACCAAAAGCATTGAGCCATAGGTAGGACATCCAATCAAAGTACCAGCCAAAAATAACAATGATCTGAGTAATGATCGCAGCTATAAATACTGCATTTCCCCGAATATACCTGAAGAAAAATGCAAGTAGAAAGATTCCCAGTACATTTCCGTAAAAAACAGAGCCGATAATATTAACCAATTGTATAAGATTGTCAAAAAGACTTGCAACGCATGCAATGATAATCGCTATGATCCCCCAAATAAGTGTAAAGGTTTTGGACACATTCACATAGTGTTTTGGTGAATATTCACTTTTTCGATTCCTCTTATAGAGGTCCAGCGCACTTATGGTGCCCAGCGCGTTCAATTCAGAGGCTGTCGAAGACATTGCTGCAGACAAAATTACGGCCAACAACAGACCGATAAGCCCTCTGGGCAGGAAGTTCAGTATAAAGTGAATAAATACATAGTCCTTGTCGTTTATTTCAACGTCATCGTCCGCTTTTTCAATCAATGATTTGGCTGCATCCCTGTTTCTTCTTTCTTTTTCATTCACTTCGAGCAAATGATTCTGAGCCTCTATGGTACTATTGTATTCCTTTATGTCCAATGCGGCAGAAAACTGGTTTTGGGCCAATTTTTTCTCGGCTTCAATCTCATTGTGATTTGCTTCCAACAGCTCGTAGTCTTTGGCGTATTTAGAATTGTGCACGGCATTGGTTGCGGCGGGATTAAAATTCAAAGGCGAGGGATTGTACTGATAAAACACGAATACCATCACTCCGACGAGCAGGATAAAAAATTGCATCGGTATTTTAAGAACACCGTTGAAAATAAGGCCAAGCTGACTTTCTCTAACCGATTTACCCGACAAGTATCGCTGCACCTGGCTTTGATCTGTCCCAAAATATGCAAGCGCAAGAAACAAACCTCCGGTTATACCGCTCCAGAATGTGTACCGGCTGCTTGTATTTAACTCAAAATCTAAAATTTCCAACTTACCGGTGGCCCCGGCCACTTGCAGCGCCTTTGTAAAGTTAATATCGGCTGGCAGGTATCCGAGTATAAAAAAGAAGGCCATGAACATACCTGTGAAAATGATGAACATCTGTTGTTTCTGGGTTACGTTAACGGCTTTTGTCCCACCCGATACAGTATAGATAATCACCAGGATTCCGATTATGATATTGAGTGTACGAAGATTCCAGCCCAGAACCGCTGAAAGAATTATAGAGGGGGCAAAAATTGTTATCCCTGCGGCTAATCCTCTCTGAATTAGAAATAATAAGGCGGCCAGGGTCCTGGTTTTTAAATCGAACCGGCGTTCCAGGAATTCGTAGGCCGTATAAACTTTTAGTTTGTGATATAAGGGCACAAAAACCATACAGATAATGATCATGGCAAGTGGCAAACCAAAATAGAATTGTACAAACCCCATTCCATCATGGAAAGCCTGCCCCGGCGTAGATAAAAACGTTATAGCGCTAGCCTGTGTAGCCATTACGGAGAGCCCGATAGTCCACCATTTTGCCTTTTTACCGCCCAGGACATAGTCGTCTACGTCCTTGCTCCCGCGCGTTCTCCAAACGCCATATCCGACTATAAAGAATAAGGTACCCCCAAGAATAAACCAATCGAGTGTACTCATATTAGCTATAAGATATCATAATGAGGTAAAAAATAATTATGTAGGCTGCATTAAGCAGCAGCACCCAGGTGTAATGCCTTTTCCATTCGTATCTTTTGTCCATATTATCCCTTTATGGCATTTTCATTTTCCACCCTGGCTTTTCCAATGGAAAGCATATTGGCAAACAGCTTATACGCGCCGGGTACGCCTGCGGGAAGTTCTCTAAAAAAACTAAGTCCCGTATAGATATAATGTCCTTCGCCATAAGGGGCTACCAATAAACTACCTTCGGTGGCAGTTTCTCCTTCGTCCTGCATAGAAAGTATCGGGGTAAATGCGGCGTCCCATTCTCCCGGAAAGTACAATCCTCTCTCCTGGACCCATCCCTCGAAATCACTTTCGCTGATCGGGTTTGGAAAATTGATCAATGGATGATCCCGTGCGATGATTTCCACAACTGAATTTTCATCGGTTACCCTGTCCCTAGACAGCGTGAGGGGATAGGGTGCAATATCTTCATACTGTGGTGACCATCGACCGGCCGTATTGTATTGTATGATAAGATTGCCGCCTTCTTTTACGTAATCAAAAAGGAATTTTTGTTTGAATTTCAAGGTTTCCAGAACGTTATAAGCCCGGATTCCGGTCACCACTGCATCAAATTTATTTAAGGATCCCGCTTCGATAGTGGCCGGGTCGATCAGATGTACTTTGTATCCTATTTGCTCGAGACTCTCAGGTACTTTATCTCCGGCACCGACAATATAACCTATGTGTTCACCATATCGCTCAATATTAAGACGTACAACCTTGGCCCGCGACTCAAGCAGTACGGATTGAGTCGGGATATGGTCGTAACTAATTGTAACCAGCTCCTGTGTAATTTCCCTGCCGTTTACTCTTAGAACAGGAGATATAAATCCTTCATTTTCCCCGGCAGGAGGTACTACTTTGAACACAAGAGTTTTCTGATCTCCCTTTTTATTAATTTCGATCTTCTGCCTGGCATTTTCTACTGACCAACCAGCAGGGTATTTTAACTCTACCTCTCCATTGAGACTGTCTTTATGGGCGGTAACCGTCAGTGGGATTTCTTGTGAATCGCTATTGGCAAATACAATGACCTTGTCCGTGAAATTGGCTGTCGCCTTGGGAAGAATTGAAAAAGGCTGATACAATTCACCTTTGTCGGCCCGGGAATACCGATGTATGACCGGCCGCGTCAAATCCAATTTATATCCATTGATCTCGAGTTGGAAAACAGCCTTATAGGCACTGGGTGTTTCCGGCTTACCAATCATTCGTTGATCTTTCACATCGTACATCCCGTTAGTCCACGGTTCTGACAACCAGTAATGACTTGTATACCTGGCACTCTCCGGTATACTGAGCTCCACCTTTAAATTGGTTTTTGCATTGTTTTCGAGCAAATCCTCTATTTCTTTCGTCACGTTTTCGCCCATAGTAACGGATTTTAAGAGAATTTCTGCATTGCTTCGGTTTACTGCCTCAATATTAATGTTGATGGTGCTGCCTGGATATGCCGAGGCAGACTCGGAGGATGCTTCCAAATAAAGCCCGCAAACTGCAGTAATCAGTGTTTCTATTTCGGCAATTTTTATGTTCCGCCAATGATCGTCTTCCAATGCAGAAATCAGCTTGTGTGCATTGAGAAGATCGGGTAGGTGAGCGGAAGGGTCTTGAAAATTAAAGTTGTTTTCAACACTGAGGAGAATCACACCGATGGCCTCACCACCTGTCAAACGAGACCAGCTGGTATTGATACCTTCGAACAATTGACCGGTGTCTTCAGGAAGGTCTCCTTTGATGAGTTCTATATACTCTTCCTGAGACCCCCTGGTGGAAAGTCTTCCAAATCCCTGGCACAAGTGCTGACTACTGGCCTCCGAGGCGATTTCATTGTTCGAAACACCCCTGAGCGGGTAGAATACGCCTGTATCGAGTTCCAGCATATTTGATTTATCGGCTTTGGCAAAATTTTCCTGGCTCCCATAGAACCACCACGAAGTATTAAAAAACAGTCGTCTGGGTTGCCATGTTTCGGTCTGATCAAGCTGATCGGAAAACTTTTCTTCATCGCCCGCCAGGTCAAAAGCCTCTACACTGAGTAAGGCAGAGGAGGTATGCTGTCCGTGGGTAGTACCAGATGTCCGATGATCAAAGCGATTGACAATGATATCCGGTTTTAAATTTCGAATAACCCAGACAACATCAGACAGAACTTTCTCTTTATCCCAGATACGCAGTGTTTCCTTTGGATTCCTTGAATAGCCAAAATCGTTGGCCCTGGTAAAAAATTGTTCTCCCCCGTCAGCCCTTCGGGCAGCGAGTAATTCTTGTGTTCTCAGCACCCCCAGTAACTCCTGGAGTTCCGGCCCGATGAGGTTTTGACCCCCATCTCCGCGTGTTAAGGATAAATATGCCGTTCTGGCTTTTAATTCATTTGAGAAATAAGAGATGAGTCGGGTATTCTCATCATCGGGATGGGCTGCTACATAAAGCGCCGTACCCAGAAAATTCAATTTTTGAACGGAATGATAAATATCAGTGGAAGAGTATTTCTTAGGTGCCTGGGCCTGGAGGGTATGGAATAATAGAAGAAATCCGGTGCACCATGCCAGAAAATATCGCATGCTGTTTGTTTTTGTTGGTACTCAAATATAGAAAGAATCGAACCTAAGGTGTAATATTTAATTATTCTTTAACACGCCTTCTTAGGCCGTTTAGTACTTCCGTCAGGTTTTGGAGGAAGCAATTCGCGATACCGCTTTCTGCATCATCAGACTGTTAGGATAGGTTATTAGATCACCATTTGAATTTTTTAGGTATATGTAGTACAACCTAATATCCTCAATGGTAAACTCTTCCTCAGTTTCCAATTCTTTGTCCAAAATCCTGATTCGATCACCAATCTTGAAAGGAAAAGACAAAAAGAGGATGATCCCGGCTGTTATATTGCTCAATATAGACCATTGTGCGAACAAAGCGACACCAATAACCGCAAAGATCGAAGAGAAAAGAAGTCCGAGTTCCCATATGTTTACACCCCAAATGAATATTAATGCCACGAGGCCAATTGTAGTGATTCCAATGGAGACATATTTAATAATAAGTCTGGTTCTGGAAGGATTCAGGTCGCCAGACCGGCCGATCCTGCGAATAGTCTTGGATGCAACGAAACGGATAATCAGCAGTACGAGGATGGTAATTACCGAGCCTAATAATTCATTTTGGTAATTGAGAATAAATTCCTTCATTATATGCCCAGTTCTTTTCGAAGTTTCTCATCTTCGGTACTATTCTGCTGCCAATAAGGCGTCTTGAGGACCTTCATTTTAGTAGCCCTGGATGTTAATAGTTTGGCACCAGGCCCAAAACCGCTTTTAAAGGTTTCTGTCCAACTTTCGATACTAAAAGGAAATGCTGTGCTAAAATTAATTTGCAGCGTTCTGTCCAGGTCCTCATAGTCTAAGGTATAAGTGCTCATTCCATTGGCCGAAGACATTGTAGCCTTAACGGAGTACGACTTAATTTCTTTATGAGCTGTTCTGATATATTCAAACGAAGGGATCATTTGCAGATTCCCTTGTGGTAATTCTTCCGGATTGATCCGGACCTTGCTCCAGATCTCATTTTCAAGCCAGGTTTTCGGAAGATTCACATGCGAATCCGCTTCCCCTTCAAAATAAGAATGAGATTCAATCTCGAAGTCCTCGCGGTTGTTTAACTGGCTGTAAACATGACCACACCATTCCTGAACGGATGTAGACACTTTAATGGCATGCTGATTATCGTGAACCGGGTAAAATGTGCTGGTCATAATAGAGTAGGGGTATACGCCGGTAAGGTATTTTTTAGTACTGTTTAGTTTCAATACAGAGATATTCTTCGGACTGTTCTTGTTTGCTTTCACCTGTTCTGAGGCAAGGAATGGTTCAGATACGTAGACCAAAACGGCATGTCCGTCTCTCAATTCTCCATAGCGAGCCTGTTCGAGTTTATAGGAAGTGATCTCTGCCTCACCTGCATACCAGTATGCCTTGAATTCCTCAGTTAGCTTTTTCTCTGGCCTTTCTGCGGCATTCGAATTCGGCATGTTATCAGCAGGTTCTTCCAGGATTTTGGCTTCGGCTATTTCCCCACAGGAACTCAGTGAGATAAGTATCAGGAGGCCTGGAATGTATGTATAAACCGATGTAATAGAGGTTTTCATAGCGCATATTTTGAAACAAAACTAGTAAAAACAAACGTGCATGCCATGTCAATTAACTTTTCTAAAACAGCCAAAAAACCCACCGGTTCGGCGGTGGGTTTCTTTTTAATTAATTTATGAATAGCATATATTAAAACATCCAGCCTACACCCAGTGAGAAAACACAGTTATTATTACTGATATCCAAGCCTCCGGTGTCAAAATCATTGATGTTGCTAAAACCATAATTGAAACGAGCATTAAAATTAAGGCCCATATCCAGTTCATATCCTATTCCAATATTCCCGCCAAAGTCCGTGCTGCCAACAAAATCTTTAATATCGTCCTCACCAGAAGTTGGTGAATCGAATTTGTCCTTTGCGGTTAACAAGAATCCGATTTGAGGTCCTAATTCGATAGAAAAGGCATCAGACGGTTTAAATTTCGCCATTATAGGGACATTTATATAGTTAAAATTAAATTGACCATCAAAACCACCACTATCGGAGTATTTAGCACCCTGCTGTGAAAACAGGACTTCGGGCTGTACAGCAAATCGATCTGTGATGCCCAGCTCCGCAACCCCGCCAAGGTACAGTCCAATTTTGCCATCAATATTGTCGGTATCATCACCTCCAATGGTAGCGTAGTTTCCTCCAACTTTAACACCATATCGGGGTGTGACACAACTTGAAAGTAAGAAAATTGAGATCAGCGAAAGGAAAATTAATTTTTTCATAATCAATTGGTTTTAAATTATTTGACTTCTTAAAATTACGATATATCCGGGTTTTTAACAAATTGTCAGCCACAAATATCTGCATAATTTTAACCCTGGGTTTTGCAACTGAAAACCCCACATAATTCTGGATATTTCGGCTTTTCAGAAATAGTTTTCAGTATTGCAGGAAGACTTGTTTTAGCTAGCTGAGAATCTCCAAAAGAGTTTTGTAAACGAGTTGAGTTGGAAGCCCGACTACATTCGTATAGGAGCCTTCTATATGTTCAATGCCCACAAGGCCAACCCACTCCTGGATTCCATAAGCGCCGGCTTTGTCGTAGGGGTTATAAACGTCAACATAGTGATGGATCTCCTTATCAGAAAGAGCTCTAAATCGTACCTCCGTGGATTCATGAACCAGCTTCTTGCCTGATGGGGTTGTAAAGCAAACCGAGGTAATAACCTGATGCCTGTCGTTAGAGAGTGTACGGAGCATTTGAAATGCCTCTTCCGCATCGCTTGCCTTCTCAAGTGATTTTCCACGGTGCCATACAACTGTATCAGAGGTAATCAGAATTTCGTGTTCGCCAAGCTGACTTTTGAAGGCATCAGCTTTTAATTGCGCTAAATAATCTGAGATCTGATGTCCTTGTAATTCTGAAGGATAAATTTCTTCTACCGGATTCAACCGAACCTGAAACGGGATGCCCATCAATTCCATAAACTGTTGCCTGCGCGGTGATGAAGAACCTAAAATGATGCGACGGTCTTTTAATAGGTCGTTGAGCATCATATTAATCGTTCTTCGCGTCAAAGTGATCGGCCCAGTCTCCCTGAACTTTGAGTACCTGCTCTATGACATCCCTTACACATCCCTCGACCCCTGATTTATGCGATACATAATTACTAATTGCCTTTACTTCAGGAACGGCATTCTGAGGGCAAGCGGCAATGGCTACTCGTTGCATCGGCGGAATATCAGGGATATCATCGCCCATATACAGTACATTTTGCAGATCGATATCATTTTTAGAAATATACTCATCGAACTGAACCTCCTTCCTGGAGGCTCCGAGGTATATATGTTGCACACCAAGGCCGGCCAGTCTTATGCGCACACCTTCGTTGGAACCGCCACTGATGATACAGACGTTATACCCTTTTTGAACCGCCGTTTTAATGGCATAACCATCTTTAACATTCATGGAGCGCAATAATTCGCCTTCGGTTGTCACCAGAACTGTTCCATCGGTGAGGACACCGTCTACGTCGAAAACGAAGGTGGTAATATCTTTTAAAAATGTTTTATAACTTTTCTGCATAGGTCGCTTGGATTGATTCGCTGATGGTTTTATAAATAGCCTGGTATGCTTTGTTTTCTAATTCTTCGAGTTGTAATTGCTGAATATGAACGTCATTTCTCCGCGCCGGTCCGGTCTGTGCTTCAAAAGGGCTTATCAGGTTTATTTTACGGATGGTCTCATCGATCAGGGGTAAGAGCATATCAAAAGAGAGACCTTTTTGCTCGCATATGGTTTGCCCGACCTGGAACAAATGATTGGTGAAATTATTGACAAATACTGCAGCCAAATGCAAACCCAACCGTTTTTCGGAATTTACCCGGTAAGCCCTGCCGGATATGGTACGTGCCAACACCTCCAAAATCTGATAGTCGGCCTCATTTTCAGCCTCAAGACATAGCGGAATATTCTCTAAATTCACTTGCATCTCCTTGCTGAAAGTCTGTAAAGGATAAAATACACCCCGACTGGCGGTGGTAGGTAACCGATCAATTGAAGTACTACCAGAACAGTGTACAACTAGGCCATCCTTTATATTACGTGCTACGGACTCTATGGCACTGTCGCTTACTGCAAGCAAGTAGATATCTGCTTTTTTGAGCCTGCTAAAATTGCCGGTAATGTCCGTGTGAGATCCAAAATATACGAGGGCATCTTGATTCCTCCCGGCTACCTGAACCACATTCACTTTTGCAGTCGTCTGAAACGCATCAAAAAGATGCCGGGCAACATTTCCTGTTCCACAAAGTACCAGACGAATCATGCTGCTAAAATAAGCATATAATTTTCCCC
This sequence comes from Flavobacteriaceae bacterium, assembly GCA_051011235.1. Taxonomy (GTDB): domain Bacteria; phylum Bacteroidota; class Bacteroidia; order Flavobacteriales; family Flavobacteriaceae; genus JAHEJJ01. The sequence continues at coordinate 253 of JBPCUI010000373.1, read as the reverse complement.
TGGCACCTCTATTCATTGATTCGTAATACTAAAAAAACTGAAGGCCGTTAATGCTTTAAATTCAGTTCCATATCACATTATGCGCAGCGTACGGTTACAGAATGCGTGTGACCGTCATCATTGGTTGAACTTACCGAAATACTGTTGTTGTTCTGCAAGTTGCTGAAATCAGCCGCAGTCAAGGTAATGCTGTGATCGTGTGCAGAGCTGCCCTGTATGGAATAGGTTCTTTCGGCACCGGCCTGGACATCTG
>JBPCUI010000372.1:0-4055 GCA_051011235.1 Flavobacteriaceae bacterium | reverse complement strand
ATTGTAAACCGCACTCCATTTTTTACGAACCTGATTGAGGATACCAGATGCGGACCCGGGCAGGTGACGCTTGTAGCCGAAGGAGAAATACCTAGCAGCTCGGATGATCCAAATTATAACTGGTACGCCACCCAAACCGGTACAGAAGTCCTAGGTACGTTAGCCATCTTTACACCGGTAATTACCCAAACCACGCAGTTCTGGGTAGAAACCACAGCTAATGGCTGTACTTCGGAACGCGAAGCTGTTACGGCTACAGTAAATATTCAGCCGACGGCAGGAACCACGAGTGATACAGTGGCCTGTAATGTGGCTGCAAATGGGCCTTCCACAGTCGATCTGGACAATTTTCTGACTGGTGCAGACCCGGGTAGCTGGTCTGTCACGACAGATCCTTCGGGAGGAAATGCCAGTATCGATGCCCAGAATGTGGTGGATTTTGATGGATTGGTAGATGGCAACTACGTTTTCTCCTATACTACAACAGGAGCCCAGGCACCTTGCACAAATGAATCTGCCGACCTCACTATCACGGTAAGCGATTGTGCAATTGATACAGATGGAGACGGCCTGTTGGACGGACAGGAAATTGCCATTGGCACCGATCCAAATGATCCGGACACAGATGATGACGGAATCAACGACGGGGATGAAGTATTTAATAATACGGATCCGCTGGATCCTTGCGATCCAAACCTTACTACCGATTGCAACCCCAGTCCGGTAGACCTTGAAATCCTCAAATCAATTGATGATCCCAATGCCGGGATAGGGGACCGTATCGTATTTAGTATTACAGTTAACAATCTGTCCGACAGCAGAGCAATTGATATTTCAGTAATAGATGTACTTGAAACAGGCTTCATTTATATATCCCATACCACTTCGGTGGGTAGCTACGATCCTAATTCGGGTAATTGGGATATCGATGAAATAGAGGCTCTGGGTTCCGCACAACTTCAAATAACCGTGGATGTGGCCGACAGCGGAGTGTATACAAATACAACAGGCATATTGTCATCATTTCCCGAAGATATTGTGCCAGGCAACAATGTTGCCATGGTTTCACTTAATATTGATCCGCCAGAGGGCGTCGATCTTGCGTTGACAAAAACAGCTCTCAGTAGCAGACCTTTAGTAGGTGAGCAGGTAGTGTTTACAATTACGCTTACAAATGAATCGACCAATAATGCCGTAAATGATATCGTAGTTGAGGATCCCATAAGCGATGCAGCCGATAGTGGATTTGTATATATTTCTCACACTGCCGATCAGGGAAGCTACGATGTATCAACAGGTGTGTGGAACGTACCGAGATTGGAATTAGGAGAACAGGCAATCCTGTCCATCACAGTTTTAGTTCCCATGGAAGGTACTTTTGTGAATGTGGCCGGTATTTTTAGCTCGAGCCCTGCCGACGGTAATCTTGAAAACAATATAGCTGGGGTTGAGGTGGAGGTGAATTTTCCCAGCACCGATGAATGTGGATTTTTCTTCAATCAGTTTTCGCCTAACTCGGACGGAACTAACGATGTACTAAAGATCAACTGTATTGAACAGTTTCCCAATAATTCAATAGAGATTTATAACCGATACGGCAACCTTGTATTTGAGGCTACCGGAATGACGGATGGTAACACCTGGGATGGAACCAGGAAAAACAAACCGGTGCCCGATGGCACCTATTTCTATATACTAGATCTGGGCGATGGATCGGAAATAAGAAAGGGTTGGATACAGCTCATAAGATGATAGATCAATGATCCGGTGTAATAAGAATACTTTTTTTGGTAATGCTCCTTTGGCAGTACTTCTGACCTTGATCTTCGCGTCATCCGTTTACGCGCAGAGAGAACCTCAGTACACGCAGTATATGTACAATATCGGGAGTTTTAATCCGGCTTATGTCGGCACGGTAGAAAACCTTAATCTCACAGGTTTGTACAGGGCACAATGGATCGATATTCCCGGCGCACCCAGAAATATCAGGTTTGGTATAAATATTCCTTTCGCCAATGAAAGGCACGGGATGGGCTTTAATGTTGTAAATGATGAGATTGGCCCTACCACAAATACATATGTCGATGTTGCCTATTCTTATCAGGTAAGATTATCGGATGAGACTAAATTGTCTTTTGGGGTGGATGTCGGCGGCTCATTTGTTAATGTTGATTTTTCTAAGGGCACATTTGAAAATCCCGGCGAACCTGTATTAGGCGCTGCGCAGATCAAAGAATTCTACCCCACAGTTGGTGCGGGATTGTTTCTCTACCAGGAAGATTGGTATTTAGGAGCCTCAGTACCTAACTTCCTTACGGACGGCCTGTACGACGAAACCGTGGCTATAATTGTAGAGGATAAGATTCAGTTTAATTTTATCGGTGGCTATGTCTTTAACCTTTCAGACAATCTCAAGTTCAAGCCAGCATTCCTGTTAAATTACATAGACGGCGCACCCACTACTTTTAATATTTCAACTAATTTTTTAATTAAGGATACATTTACGATTGGAGCTGCTTACAGAATAGATAATTCAATAAGTGGCTTGGCAGGTTTTCAAATTTCAAACGGTACTTTTATAGGTTACTCGTATGATTACAATACCAATGGGCTGGGAGAATACAATAGCGGGTCTCATGAGGTGATATTGAAATTTTATCTCGGCAGGGGTGAAGGGCGTTCTAAGAAAGATAAGTCGAAAACGCCCAAAGACAAGCCAAAGCAAATAGATTCCCCAAGGTTTTTCTAAATTTAGGTGAATGGAATTAAGAATCTCGATACTATTATTACTTATTTTCTTTAAGACGTCTTTTGCGCAGGATCCGATGTCAAAAGCAGATATCCTCTATTATGAATACGCCTATGCAGATGCTATCCAGGAATACCAAAAAGAAATATTGGATGCGCCACTGAGTAATCAACAGTTTCTCAACCTGGCCGAATCTTATTTCAAAACAGCCGATTATCAGCGTGCTGCCGACACATATTTCGAAGTTTATAAAAAAGACAGCGATATTTCTTCCAATCACTTTAACACAATGCTCCGGGCGATAACGAGAACTTCCGGTTTGGATATGGTGAGGACCTTATTGGCGTCTCGATCTTCTTCTTTCCCTAAAGAGTTGATGGAAAATGCAGACCTGAACTATCAGCTGATCAGCCCTGGTGATACTACTGCCTTAAAATTTACAACCTTCAATATTGACAGCAATAGTCCTCAGGCCGATTTTTCGCCTTCGTTTTACCAGGATAAATTGCTGTTTACAAGTGGAAGGACCGATGAGTCTAAAAACATCTATGGCCCTTCAGGTGAATCTTATCTGAATATCTATGTAGCACGAATGTCTGAAGATGGAAATATTTTGAATCCAAATCCTTTTACCAGTCTGCCGGGGACCAGATATCATCAGGCTACACCGTATTATTCAGAAAATCTGGATCAGTTCTTCTATATTCTTTCAAACTCGGATGACGATGAGCTGATATTTGATGAGAACGGTAAAAATTCACTTGCCATTGGCGCGGTAGATAAGAATGGAAATTTTAGATATCTCATGAGGGACATGGGTACTTCTTTTTACTATCCTTTTTACGATATTTCTACTGATAGATTGTATTTTGCTGCTAATCTCGAAGACAGTTATGGTGGTACCGATCTCTACTATGTAACTACCAATAATGGGTTAATTATGTCTTCACCCATAAATCTTGGTCCCCGAATAAATTCACCCGGCAACGAAATATCACCTTACATTTTCGATGGGAGTCTTTATTTTGCATCGGACGTTTTTTATGGTCTGGGTGGCATGGATCTTTATAAATCCGAATTACAAAACGATGATCTTTTCAGCATTCCAATCAATCTGGGATCTGGAATGAATACCAGCAAGGACGATTTTGGATTGATTATAAAGCCTGGCAAGGAAAAGGGGTATATTGGTTATTTTGCTTCAAATCGCGATGGCGGAAGAGGCCAGGATGATATTTACGGCTTTAAAGTTGCCGAAATGCCCGGCCCGAGGACTCTGTTACTAAAAGGAAGCGTTGTTAACCCC
>JBPCUI010000371.1:0-2649 GCA_051011235.1 Flavobacteriaceae bacterium | reverse complement strand
CCAGTACTTCGGTCCCCAAATTCCCAATTCTAAGCGTAGGGAATTTTATCCCCTGAAATTCCTGATATTCCTTAAAAATAATATTCATGTTTTGGGTCTGGCCATTCATGGTAATAACGGTAGTTTCCTGAACCTTTAATCCGGTTTCAACATCATAGAAAAAAGAAACCCACACCACGTCACCGGGTATTTCTATCTTATATGCATCTTTTCCATCTACCTTTTCTATCCCCATAAGTTTAGCATTCTGATTGGCGGCGACACCAATTTCTGGAAGCACTCCGATTGCGTAAGCCAGCTCTTTTTGCATTTCAGGCGGCAATGGCACCTTATTAGGGCCTTGTTTCATATAAATTTCACCTTCTTTTCCTACGACCCCTGTCATTGCGGTATTGTTCATATAGGTGGTCTGTGCATATTTATCTGAAGTTGTTCTCTCTTCTCTTTTAACAGTAGTACCCATCGCTGTCCCTTCATAAACCAATTTTAATGACTTTATGGCCATTACCTGGTCTTTACCACCTATTCCCTCCAGATAATCGTCAATAATGCTTTGCACGCCCACCCCTTCCGGAAGAACTAGATCGTAGTTCGGTTTATCTACTTTTTTTGCCTCTGAATCAAAATAAAACACCGGAATATTTCTTCCTTTAAATGGAACTTGTTCCAGATTTCGGATCATCTCACTGCCCTTGCCGGTCACAATAATTCGCGAATTAGACAGGCTGAAATACTTTTTAGCTGCTTGCTGTACTTCTTCAACCGTAACCGCATTCAAGCGTTCCAGGTAGGTTTTGTAATAATCATCGGGCAGATCTTCTGTTTCGATGTTCAGCGCATAACGCGCAATGGTTTCCGGTTTTTCAAGTGCCAGAACAAAGCTCCCTACATATTTTGCTTTTACGGCTTCGAGTTCTTCTTCAGTGACCGGTTGGTTTACCATATTTTCCACTTCCCGGATTATCTCAACTACTGCACTATCGGCAACCGTATTTCTTACGCTGGCCGAAGCTCTGAAAAGAGCCGGGGCGTATTTGTCATTACCCAATTGTGAATAAGCACCATAGGTATACCCCTTATCTTCCCTTAAATTGCTATAAAGGCGTCCCAGTGCTCCTCCTCCGAGTATTCTATTAGCGAGAAATGCTGGTAAATAATCGGGAGAATTCTTCTTGAGCTCTATAAGATTAGACATACTGATCTCCGTTTGCACAGCATTGGGCATATCCACAAAATTGATCTGTGTATACTGGGTATTTACTGGGCTGGTATAACTAAAATTGGGCGGCGAGGCCTTGGTCCAATAGGTAATGTATTTATGCGCCAATTCCTGTACTTCTTCAAACTGTACATCTCCGATAATAACCAGGTAAGCATTAGCGGGCACAAAGTATTCGATATAGAAATTTTTTACATCTTCCAGGGTCACATTTTTAACCGTTGTTTCGGTGATGAATTCGCCATAAGGATGATCAGACCCATAGGCTAAAGCGTTTTGAACGCGCGTGTGAATAGCAGAGACTACTTTTTCTTGCGATTTGATCGCAGTAAGCAATTTCGCTTTCTCTTTATCGAACTCTTCCTGGGTAAAATTTGGATTGACAATTGCATCGGCCATTAGTTCAAGGATCCTCGGGAAATACTTCGAAAGTGCACGGGCGGAAGCACCTTGTGATCCAAAGCTCATACTCGCCCCCATATAATCTATCTCCTCGTTAAAATCATCTTTAGATATTGAAGTAGAGCCATTTCCGATTAAACTTCCGGTGAGGGATGATACTCCGGTTTTTTCATCTTCAGCAAATGGCGGGTTATCAATTAGCAGTTGTATGGATACCCTGGGGAGTTTGGTATTCTCAACTACCATGACTTTAACCCCATTAGGTAAATCAAAGATTTTGGGTTCCTGAAGATTGATTTTTGGTGATGGCCCGGGAACGGGTGCCTTGCTTCGGTCTATCTGTGCCGGCAACGAAATTGTTACCAATACGAAAATAAGTGTGGCGTATATTTTTTTCATAGTGCTTTTAGTTTGATGCAGCAGTTTCGGGTAAATATTCCAGTTCCACCCTTTGGTTTGAATTGAGGTATTTGGCCGCCACTTCCATAATTTCTTCGCGAGTAATTGAACGATAAATATCTATCTCGTTATTGATGAGGCTGGTATCATCGTACAAAAGATAATAGCCGGTCAACGAGCTTGCAATTCCAGCGAGACTACTGTTTGAATTGACAAAGCTGTTCTCGAACTTGTTCTGCAATTTTTGATAGTCGTTTTCCGATATAAGATCTGTTTGTAACTTGGTTATTTCTTCGTCGATTTGACTTACGAGTTTCTCAAGTGTGTTTTCACCTACCGGAAGCCCTGCCACAACATAAACCCCATAGTCTTCCTGACTTACATTAAAAGCGAATACCTGAACTGCAGTTTTCTCTTCATCTACCATTTTTTTAAAGAGTTTGGAGCTCTTTCCGTCGCTAAGATAGCTCGAAATCATGTCCAGTACATAGGCGTCCCTTTCGGTCTGCGAGGGTGTGCGATAGCCCAATAGGATAGCCGGAATCTGGATATTTGGATCGCGAAATTCAGTCTTAATTTTCGTCGTTATAGGGTATTCAATATAAGATGTCCTGGTGATATCCGGACCT
>JBPCUI010000370.1:0-2724 GCA_051011235.1 Flavobacteriaceae bacterium | reverse complement strand
AGTTGTGATTTCCTGTGAACGTTCTGAACAGGTCAAACCGGATATAGGCTTACAGTTCTACAGTTTAAGGAAACAATTCGAAAATGATGTACCTGGGACGTTAAAAATGATAAGTGATTGGGGAATTGCCAAGATTGAGGGTGGCGATACCTATGGGGTCCCACTCGAAGAATTTAAGGCATTACTCCTTGAAAACAATTTACAGGTGGTCAGTGTCGGGGCAGACTATAACGATCTTAAAACCCAGCCCGAGAAAGTGATCCGGAATGCCAAAAGTTTTGGGGCCAGCTACGCTATGTGTCCCTGGATTCCGCATCAGGAAGATGAATTTACCTTTGACGACGCAAAAATGGCTGTAGACCTGTTTAACAGCGCTGGTAAATTATTGGCAGATGAAGGCATTGAGTTGGTGTATCACCCTCATGGCTACGAATTCAGGCCGTATGGGCAAGGCAACCTTTTTGATTATATGCTGGAGAATTCAGAGAATTTTGATTTTGAAATGGATGTCTATTGGTTCACTCATGGGGGTGCGGACCCACTGGCATATCTTAATGCCCATCCGGATCAATTCAAGTTATTGCATCTGAAAGACATGCAAATAGGTGTGCTGGGGAATGATACCGGACATGAAGACGTGGAAACCAATGTGGAATTGGGAACCGGGCAGATCGATATTGTCCAATTGGTTATCCGGGCCAGGGAATTAGGAATAGAATATATGTTTATTGAAGATGAATCGTCCAGTGTGGTGGATCAGGTCCCTGAAAGCCTCGAATTTTTAGCAAACATACCCTGAGACCACACGGTTCACAAAATCAATCTGATTTTACTGCTAATCCTACCATTGAATCAGCTGTGCCGTAATACAAGAACCATTTGTTTTTAAAATATACCAAGCCTTCGATAAAAGTAGTTCCTGCCTTGTATTGACCGCTTATTTCATGAGGCAGGCTTGGACAAATAAATGGTTCGGCCAATTTTTGCACAAATCGGCCCGGGTCATTTTTGTCGAACAAAACCTGACCTCCACAATAAGTGCCTTCCGGAACCTTTTTATCTGCGCCTTCACCACTTAGGTTTTTGCCATTATACAATAAAAGTATTCCCTGATCTGTGTATAGGGCGGGCGGCCCGGGTTCTGTTAAATGGCTGTCAAATTCTCCAAGAGTAGGCTCGAAAACATACAGGAGTTTCCCGTCTTCATTGAGCAATGGTTCCCATTGGATACCGTTCTTTGAATGCGCAAGATTTACAAAAGTCTCTCCCCAGTACATCCAATATTTACCGTTGATCAATTTGGCCATAAGTCTACCGTTCTTCAATTCAGTAATCACTGAGCCGGATTTACTCCAAATGTTCAGAAATTTTCCTCCGTGCGCTGCTTCGAAAACAGGACCGTATTTTGTCCATTTCTTTAAATCCAGGGAGGTAGCGCTCGATAAACGTGCTACATCTTTATTCCAACTGGTATAGAGCATCAGGTAAGATCCATCGGGCATTTCAACAACTCGGGGGTCTTCCACACCTCCGGGGTAGTCCCATTTTTGAAAAGGATCATTGTCAGGAAAGAAAACCGGCTCCGGGTATTTAGAAAAATTTATTCCATCAGTGCTATGCGCAAGTCCAATCCTTGACGTTCTGCCCCCGAGTTCTGCAGCTGGATTGTCTTCTGCTCTGAACAGCATAAAAACTGTATCGTTGCGTACCACCGCCGCCGGATTGAAGACATCTGCTTTTTGCCAAGCTACTTCATCTCCGGTTACCGGGCAGGTAAAAGTGAAATCCGGATCGGCAGTCATAACCGGGTTGAGGTCTGTTTTTTCAAAGTTCAATAACCAGGGTTGCTGAGCCAGAACCAGATACGGTAACAAAACCAGGGTAAGCAGCACCAAATTTTTTATTTTCATACTATTGGCATTAACTATTCGCCACTTAAATTAAGCAGAAATATTGGATTTAGTCACCAATGGACAGTCTCTTATTATTGCTATCTTCAATGCAAAATTATTGATCCTTGAGAACTGCTTATATTATTGCTAACTTCTTTATTCTTGTTTGTTTAGCCGGATGTAGGCAAAATAAGGCTGTCGATAAAACAAAAGCCCCGACTATTGCAGTAAGTGATAAGGTAGAGGCCCCGATCAGTGTTGAGACGCCATCGGTGCCAAATTTGGATGATCTTGCCGATACCACTTTTATTCGGCTGGCCGATTATAGCAACGACTTTGTTTACGACCTGCGCTATGCTACCGAGAATAACTTTTTAAAATCCAAAGTATACGAATGTGCAGAATGCTATACCCGGGTTAAAACGGCTCGTGCATTATTCGCCGCTAACGAAGAATTTATGAAGCAGGGTTATAAGATCAAATTTTTTGACTGCTACCGCCCCAATTCCGTGCAATACAAGATGTGGAAGATTGTGCCGAATCCCCAATATGTGGCCAATCCGGTAAAAGGATCCATACACAACAAAGGAGGTGCTGTGGATATAAGCCTAGTACAACTGGATGGAACGGTCGTTGATATGGGTACTGATTTCGATTTTTTTGGCAAAAGGGCCTACCACGACAATACGGAATTACCACAGGAGATCCTGAATAACCGTTTATTACTCAAGGAGACAATGGAAAAACACGGGTTTTGGTCCATTCGAACAGAATGGTGGCACTACAATCTGGGAACAGCCTCCCGGGATAAAATTGCAAATTTTAATTGGCC
>JBPCUI010000369.1:0-3930 GCA_051011235.1 Flavobacteriaceae bacterium | reverse complement strand
ATAGCGGAAATTAGAACCATCTATGACAACTACGGTTGTGAAACGCAGATCCTCGCTGCATCCATACGACATACGATGCATATTATCGATTGTGCAAAATTAGGTTCTGATGTTATGACAGGTCCTCTCTCTGCCATTTTGGGTTTACTCAAGCACCCACTTACAGATATTGGGCTTGAGAAATTTCTGGCAGACTACAAAAAGGGTAACTAAAATACCTTCTGCAATTTTCTTTTTTCTTGGGAGATAATCTCGTATGCTGCTAAAAGGAAGAGTAGACGTTTGCAAAGGCATCTACAATAAGTCCGTCCTTAGCAATAATACTTTTAAACGGATCGTACACAACCAGTTTATGGGCCACATTCTGGTAGTCCTCTGCCCAGTACTGCTCACTTTTATTGAGCCCGTACTCATCCATCATAGATTTCCATCGACCTAAATCTGTTCTTAGATTAATTCCGATAAATGCATATTCCGGATATTGAGTTTTAAGGTCGTTGATGCGCTTTGTGATATTCACAAAATGCCCTTTTTGGGGAGCGGACCAGAAATAGAGAACTACTTGTCCGTCTTTACATAGTTCCTGTAGTGTAATTGAGTTACCTTCAACATCAAATACGACAACTTCTGGAATTTCTTTATCCGGTTGAAGGTTTTTTATATCCCCGTAGAGCCTGTCTATTTCATCAATATGGCGATTGTTGCCGGAAAGTGTGTGAAATTCTTTAATAAAAAGCTCTTTGTTTTCTTCAGAATCGTGCTTTAACAGATACTCAAAGGCGACATGCCTGAATAGGTTATCCCTCAAAACCTTTTGTTTTACAAGACTGTCGATCAATGAGAGTTGATGTCTATTAAAATGAAGTTGGTTTTTAACCATCTTATTATCGGGCGTCATACAGTCTCTCTTGCAATTTATATATGAAAGATTCCCCAGGTGGTACTTCATAAATTTGTAGTAGGGCCTCAAATATGTAAAATCCGGATTCTCGAAATTCACCTTTTGGTGATAAGCGTAAAAATCATCCGGCAGATCGTGCATGGATTGTTCGCCCATTTTTTTCTTGTGATAATAGGGGTAGGGCTCCTTGTATATATATGTGTTGTAATCGATGCCTGCTTTAGCAATCTCATATGCTTTTTCGGAGAGCGGTGTCTCTTCATGGATCTCCTCCAGTTGGGCCGTTTTCGCCTTGCCTAAAGAATCTATTCTGCCGCAGAAATCTTCAGGCTCCAACTTATAGAGGTCATATACCAGTTCCTCTTCTTTTTCGTGGGCCAGGAACATCTCCACCAGGAAATTATTTACTTCTTCCCCCTCGCCGGAAAAAACCAAAGATTCATCAAAATACAGGGTGTTTAAACGAATCTGCAGGCTGTCTCCATTCTCCAGGTATACGTATTGGAATTCGGGATAATGATAGAAATTGTACAAGCCTTCTTCCACCGAATCCAACTGCATTAGGAATCTGTTATTGCCATCAAGAGGTACGGAGTCAAGAGCTGTGTCACCCTTGTAAAGGACAACATATTCACTTGTAGGATTCACGATTTCGCCGGCGAAATGTACGGTGGTCGATTTCTTTTCCGAGGTTGCGCAGCTAAAAATCAGTAAAATTAAGAGTAGGAGTAAAGATTTATTCATGCACGAACAGCCCTATATATTCTCAACAAAACTAAGGATTGCAGCAGGTTATGGCTGTTAATGACGAGTTAAAAATTGATAAAATGCGTTAAGGTTTAGATGAAAGTATGGATAATAAAGATTATTGGTCGGGCCCGGTAAAATTTTACCTATTTTTGCCGAAATTTTTATAAAAAAGCTATGCTATCTGTTTCTAACCTGTCGGTTCAATTCGGGAAGAGAATCCTCTTCGATGACGTCAATGTGAGCTTCACTCAGGGCAACTGCTATGGGATTATTGGTGCCAATGGAGCCGGAAAATCGACTTTTCTAAAGATACTTGCAGGGAAAAATGACGCTACTTCGGGACACGTACACCTGGAACCGGGGAAAAGGATGTCCGTACTGGAGCAAGACCATAATGCTTATAATGAGCAAACCGCCCTGGAAGCCGTGGTAATGGGTAACAGACCCCTCTACGACATCAAGCAGGAAATAGATGCGCTGTATGCCGATTACACAGACGAAAATGCAGATAAGATAGGAGAACTTCAAGTGAGTTTTGAGGAGATGAACGGCTGGAATGCCGACAGTGATGCGGCTGCACTGCTTTCGAACCTTGGCATACAGGAAGCACTTCACTACACATTGATGTCGGATATAGATTCCAAGCTAAAAGTGCGGGTCTTATTGGCGCAGGCCTTATTTGGTAATCCCGATGTGTTGGTTATGGACGAACCGACAAATGACCTGGATTATGATACGATCAGTTGGCTGGAACGATTTTTAGCCAATTATGACAATACCGTGATCGTTGTTTCACACGACCGGCATTTTCTCGACGCAGTTTGCACCCATGTTGCTGATATTGACTTCGGCAAAATAAACTTGTTTTCGGGCAATTATTCGTTTTGGTATCAAAGTAGCCAGCTCGCTGCCAGGCAAAGAGCCCAGCAGAACAAAAAGGCAGAAGAAAAAGCTAAGGAACTTCAGGAGTTCATACGACGGTTCAGTGCTAATGTAGCAAAGAGCAAACAAGCCACATCCAGAAAAAAGATGCTGGAGAAGTTACGGGTGGAAGATATCAAACCTTCGAGCAGGAGATACCCGGCAATTATCTTCGAGTCAGAACGTGGAGCGGGGAATCAGATCCTCCAGGCAGACGCACTGCAAGCTTCTTCGGAAGATGGTGAACTACTCTTCAAAAATGTAGATATTAATCTGGCAAAAGGCGATAAGGTTGTTATTTTATCCAGGGATTCAAGGGCAACCACCGCATTTTTTGAGATTTTGAAAGGTCAGAAAAAAGCGGAAAGCGGGTCTTTTCAATGGGGTATCACCACCAATCAGTCTTATTTACCGGCAGATAACAGCCATTTCTTTAATAACGAAATGAGTTTAGTAGAATGGTTAAGACAATGGTCTAATACCGAAGAGGAGAAAGAAGAAGTCTATTTAAGAGGTTTTCTGGGAAAAATGCTTTTCAGCGGGGAAGAGGCGCTTAAAAAATCCAGCGTTCTTTCCGGTGGTGAAAAAGTTCGCTGTATGCTTAGCCGGATGATGATGTTAAAGGCCAATGTGTTGCTTATCGATGAGCCCACAAATCACCTCGATCTGGAAAGTATAACGGCCTTCAATAATTCCTTAAAAATTTTCAAGGGAAATGTGGTGTTCACCACACATGATCACCAGTTTGCGCAGACCGTTGCAAATAGAGTTATCGAATTAACACCGTCTGGGGCAATTGACCGTTATTTGAGTTTTGAGGAATATATGGCCGATCCTTCAATTAGGGAACTCAGAGATAAATTTTATGCTGTGCCGGTCTAGAACACATTGGCAGACTGACTTTCCTTCGTAATTTAATTTCTTAGCAAAAGCCAGCTCGTATTTTTATCAGGCATTAAAATATTTGCTGTCCCAAATAGCCGGGTTAAAATTTTTGCCCAACGCAATACCATAGAATATTACTACGGCTGCTAAAGACTTGAACATAAAAAAGAAAATGATCCAGAATTCAGTAGACGATACGGAATTGGCAAATAATTCCTCAGGGATCATTAGTGTGAGAAAGTAACTGCTCAAGAGTACAACAAATGCCAGGTTCACTATACTTTTAAATGGCCAGGCAAAGAGTTTGCGAAGGGGATGCAAATCTCTGCCCCATTTGTGAATCAGATAGTAATAGCCGTTGCCAATAGGCGCAAACAAAAGAGGATCATCTTTATCCTTTAATTTAAAAAGCTTGGAAGGCGCCATAATCTTAAAACCTTTTAGTTGTATTTGATGTGCTTTTTCCAAACTGC
>JBPCUI010000368.1:0-7924 GCA_051011235.1 Flavobacteriaceae bacterium | reverse complement strand
AAAATACCCTGGAGTGTGAGTTTGCAGTACGCCGTTACCTATAGCAATAGCACCAGGCAAAACGAGATCAGTAATAATTCCCTGATGTTTTCCGGTAATGTGGATTTAACTCCAAAATGGAAGGTTGGTGTGTCTTCTGGTTTCGACTTTAAAAATCAGGGATTCACTGTAACCCAATTTCGGTTTGCCAGAGATTTGGGAAGTTTTAATATGACTTTTAACTGGACTCCTTTCGGAGAGTTCCAGCGATGGTCATTCTTTATCGGCATCAAGAGTTCCCTACTGCAGGATCTTAAATACGAGGATCGAAGTCAGCCTCCGCCCAGGTAATTCCTAAACACATTTAACTGTAAGATTAAGATATATGAGAAGAATAATTCAAACGCAAGATGCCCCGTCTCCAATTGGTCCCTATAACCAGGCTGTTATGGCCGGGAATACTTTATATATCTCCGGTCAAATCCCCATGGATCCGATGACCGGCGATCTCGTATCCGGCGATATTAAGAAAGAAACTGATCAGGTAATGAACAACTTACTGGCAGTTTTAAAAGCCGCCGATATGAACTTTGCAAACGTCGTTAAGACATCGATATTTGTTAAGGATATGAAGCAATTCTCAGACATAAACGCAGCCTATGGCGCCTATTTTAATGATTCCGATGCACCCGCACGTGAAACCGTAGAAGTGGCGAATTTACCCAAATACGTCAATGTGGAAATCTCTATGATTGCCATCACAGGATAATCCAGGTATATTTGACTATTAATAACTCTAGTCTCCCGTCATTATAAAAAGAGGGAGCATTTCGAAGTTTTTATAATACGGATGTAGTTTTTCTTTGTTGTAGTATTTATCTACGTTCACAAATTTTTTAGTCTCTGTAACCACTTCGATTGGCACATGATCGTATCTGCCGTTTTTTAAGACCACCATTCTCCCGTCAATTCCTCCTAAAATAAGATCCAAAGCCAGGTTACCATAGGCCGTTGGAACAATAGAATCTATAAAATCCGGATCTCCGCAGCGAACCAGGTATCCTAATTTCTGGTTGATCACATTTATTTTATGACCGTTGTTGAATTGGGCCGATGCATTTTTAAGAGCCAGAGAGACCTCATCCCCTATCCCTCCTAATTTAGCATGCCCGAAAGCATCCTTCTCACTGCCGGAAAACATCATCTCGCCGCCGTGAATCGTCGCTCCTTCTGAAACCAGTACAATGGAGTAGCTGCTGGGATTATTGAGCCGGTCTTCTGTCAATAATTCGGCCAAGAGATCGATCTCAACCGGATGCTCGGGAATTACACAACGGTGAGCCGCACCCGCTAATGTAGGTAGCATGGCCGTAAAACCGGCATAGCGACCGAATACTTCGAGCACGAGGAATCTTTCATGAGACCCTGCGGCAGTTCTAAGGGCATTGGCCAAACTAATGGTCCGTGTTACACAGGTACTGAATCCAATGCAGTAATCTGTTCCTGGCACATCGTTATCCATGGTTTTCGGAATGGCCATCACTTTAAGGCCCTTTTTGAACAAATGCACACCGTAGCTCAGGGTATCATCACCACCAATTGGGATGAGCATATCTACACCCAGCCAATCAAGGTTTTTTATAACTTCAGGAGTGAGATCGTTAACATCGTCAGTATAAATATCCTGTAAATGATCCGGTACCATGCTTTTTGATACATGGCTCGCTCTCGTACGTGAAGTGTGTAGAAAGGTTCCACCGGTTCTGGCTGCTTTGTTTACAACTGCCTGGGAAAGCTCTATAAAGTTATGGCTATTGTCGTATTTCTCGTCCCGAATGATATCTACTAAACCGGCCCAGCCTCTTCTGAAACCGATTACCCGGTATCCTTCACGTATTGCCCTAAAAGTTACCGCCCTGATTGCCGGGTTAAGTCCGGGTACATCTCCACCCCCGGTTAGGATACCGATGGTACCCTTGATCTTTTTAATGTTCGCCATTGTATTGTGTATTTTTTTAGAAGTTGATTTACTAGTTCAGATAGAATGGTTAAAATAATAAAATATGACGAATTCTATCCCGTTCCGGCTAAAAAAACAGCTATTATAAAAGGAGAAAATCTTATTGCGTCGTATCTTTACAGAGAACGTAAATTCAAGTGCCATGTCAGCAACAATTGAGAAAATTTTAGGGAAAGATGCCGAATATCTATTGGGGCATCAGTGCCAAACCATTAAGCGTGAACAGATCCATCTTCCAGGACCGGATTTTGTGGACCGCGTTTTGGGACCAAGCGACCGAAGCCCGGTAGTTTTAAGGAATATTCAAACATTATTCAACAATGGGAGAATGGCGGGTACAGGATATGTCTCTATTCTTCCTGTGGACCAGGGAATTGAACATACAGCTGGAGCTTCCTTTGCTCCTAACCCTATATATTTCGATCCTGAAAAGATAGTAGAACTGGCCATAGAAGGAGGTTGTAATGCCGTTGCTTCTACCCTGGGAGTTTTAGGTTCCGTCTCCAGGAGGTATGCACATAAGATCCCCTTTCTCTTAAAATTGAATCACAATGAACTATTAACCTATCCCAATAAATTTGATCAGATCATGTTTGCCAGCATCAACCAGGCTTTCGATATGGGATGTACTGCGGTAGGAGCTACTATTTATTACGGATCGGAGGAAAGCAACCGACAGATCCAGGAAGTAACGGAGGCGTTCGAATACGCACATGAATTGGGAATGGTGACTGTGCTTTGGGCCTATCTCCGAAATTCTGGCTTTAAAAAAGACGGCAAAGATTACCATGTTTCTGCCGATATTACCGGGCAGGCCAATCATTTGGCTTCGACCATCCAGGCCGACATAGTGAAACAAAAGCAGGCCGAAAACAATGGGGGATTCAAGGCGATTAATTTTGCCAAGACGCATGACAAGGTCTATTCGGAACTATCATCCGATCATCCGATAGATCTCACCAGGTACCAGGTTGCCAATTGTCTTATGGGCAGAGCCGGTCTGATCAACTCAGGTGGTGCTTCCGGTGACAATGATCTTGCACAGGCTGTTCAAACGGCTGTAATCAATAAAAGGGCAGGTGGAATGGGGCTCATTTCTGGCCGTAAAGCCTTTCAGAAACCTATGAAAGAAGGTGTTGCCTTGCTCAATGCAATTCAGGATGTTTATCTGGATAAAGAGGTAACTATTGCCTAAACCTGTAAAGTAATCCTCGAAACGCAGGATAACAATATCTAAATTGTTTCCCGGTGGAATTCAACTAATCCTTCTATGGGTCTTCGACGAATTACGCCGGGGATCAGATCATTCCTTTCCAGAACTCTGGTCAATTCATCTTTGAGGAAATGAGCGATGCTCCCTACAAAGTGAATCGGAACCTTTGTAGCCAGTTCAAATTGCATAATATAATTATTCACAAATTGTTGTAAGCCTTTGTCAATTACTCCCTTGCAATAGGGGTGATCCTTATTTTCAATTAAGAACCTGGCAAAAGTGGCAAGGTAGGTATTCGGATTGGGCTGTTTGTACAGGTTTTCCTTGATCGTGTCTGCATCCAGATCAAAATCTTTTGCAAACTTAATCCCGAGCTCCTGAGGCATCTTGTTGAAATAGTAATCCCTGAGTAACTTACGTCCGAAAAAATTTCCGCTTCCATCATCCATCGGTATGTAACCTAGTGAAGTAACTTTCTGAAACAATTGTCGCCCGTCGTAGTAACTGCAGTTAGAACCGGTACCCAGGATACAGACTATCCCCTGATGCCCTAGTTTTGTAGTGGAATAAATGGCCGCAAATGTATCTTCCTTTATATCGACACCTGCCTTTGGAAAGTATTTCTTAAAAATTGATTTTAAGAATTTTTTCATGCGTTCGGTACCACAACCGGCCCCGTAAAAGTAGAGATGGGATATTTTTTGCCTGTTTCTAGACAGTTCAAAGTTATTGGCAAGCCGGTCCTCAATAACTTCTCTGGTAAGAACCTCAGGGCTTAAACCAAGGGTTTGCGTAATAAAGAGCTCTTTCCCTTTATCGTCCAATGCGATCCAGTCCGATTTGGTCGCTCCGCTATCTACTATTAATACCATATCCAGATTATTGATAAAAGAAATCCTTAAAATAAGCAATTTTGACTTACTTTAAGGATTCCAATTTATGAATTAAAACGGTTTATAAACCATCTACATATTCCGCGAGATCGACCAGTTTACTGGCGTACCCGGCTTCATTATCGTACCAGGAGATCAATTTAAAGAATCTTGAATTCAGTTCCATTCCAGCCCCTGCATCAAATATACTAGTGCGTGGATCGCTGACAAAATCCTGTGAAACAACAGCCTCGTCCGTATATCCCAGAATTCCTTTTAATTCACCCTGAGAAGCATTCTTGAATACCTCTTTAATTTCATCATATGATGTTTCTTTCTCCAGACGAACTGTTAAATCCACTGCAGATACATCGGCGGTGGGAACACGGAATGCCATACCGGTTAACTTACCTTCAAGTTCCGGGATCACTTTTGTAACGGCCTTCGCAGCACCTGTAGAAGCCGGAATTATGTTTGTCATAGAACTTCTGCCTCCTCGGAAATCCTTTTTCGAAGGCCCGTCAACTGTAAACTGAGTGGCTGTGGTTGCGTGTACCGTAGTCATCAAACCTTCTTCAATCCCCCAATTGTCATTTAATACCTTAGCTAATGGAGCCAGACAGTTGGTTGTACAAGAAGCATTCGACAAAATATTATCAGAAGCCTTTATATCATTGTGGTTGACACCCATAACGAACATAGGAGCGTCTTTAGAAGGAGCAGAAATAAGTACTTTCTTTGCGCCCCCATCAATATGTGCCTGGGCGGTGTCCAAGGTTGTGAATATTCCAGTACATTCCAAAACTATACTGGCCCCAACTTCGTCCCATTTGAGATTTCTGGGGTCCTTTTCTGCAGTGATCCTGACTTTCTTACCGTCTACCACGAGGTGTCCGCCTTCAATTTCCACTGTTCCATCAAATCTTCCGTGTACAGAGTCGTATTTTAACAAGTATGCCAGATGATCCACTGCGAGGAGGTCATTGATGGCAACTACTTCTACATTATTTCTTTTAACGGCATCCCTAAATGCTAGTCTGCCTATTCTTCCGAATCCGTTTATTCCAATTTTAAGTGTTGACATATTATGCTCTTTTGATTTATTATACAGTCAAGATATCGGAAATCCGAATGAGTTCCTTATCTAATTTGGTTTTTCCTTTAATCGCTTCGCTTACCGGTGTTAAAATAATATCATTTTCAATCACCCCGGTCATCATATTGGTTTTACCCTCCAAGAGTGATTCAACGGCCTTTACTCCCATCCGACTTGCCAGCACCCTATCTGAACAAGTTGGCGCACCACCTCTTTGCATATGCCCCAATACGCATACCCTAACGTCGTAAATCGGCAGATTTTCTTCCACGTATTCCTTAAGCTCGTATATGTTCTTACCCGTGGTTCGGTCGCCCTCAGCAACCACAACAATACTGGAAGATTTACCCCGGGCCTTACTCCTTTTGAGAGAATCGAGCAAACGATTAAGACCGAGATCTTCTTCCGGGATCAATATTTCTTCGGCGCCTGCACCAATACCGGTATTAAGTGCAATGTGACCTACATCCCTGCCCATTACCTCCACAAAAAATAATCTGTGATGTGAACTGGCCGTGTCACGGATCTTGTCGATTGCATCCACTACTGTATTTAGAGCAGTGTCATATCCGACAGTTACCCGGGTACCGAAAATATCATTGTCTATTGTGCCCGGTATTCCGATAAAAGGAACATTGTGCTCCTCGTTAAACTGGAGTGCTCCCGTAAAACTACCATCACCGCCAATGACGACAAGTGCATTAATTCCATTGGATTTCAGCTGTTCAAAAGCTTTTTTTCTCCCTGTCTTTGTCCGGAACTCCTCACAACGGGCCGATTTTAACATCGTTCCCCCCTTATTAATAATGTTATTGACACTACGGGCATTCATCGGTGCAAAATCGCCTTCAATCATGCCCTGGTATCCTCTAAAAATTCCGGTACAATCAATTTGCAAATATGCACAGGTACGCACTACCGAGCGTATTGCAGCATTCATCCCGGGAGAATCTCCGCCAGATGTAAAAACCGCTATTTTTTTAACGTTAGAAGCCATTGAATAAATTGAACTGCAAAATTAACAAACTAATCCAAATAATGAGCGCGTCAGTCTCTATAATTTGTGTCATCTGCAACGATCAATCGATTTCGTCAGAAAAACTTACCGGATTTTGTTGTGGTGCTCTAATTACTGTGGGAAAGAGTTGCTGAAACTTAACTTTTTGGGGGGTTGGTTTTAGGATAAAAACGAATTAAACTGTCCTTGCCCATAACTGAATTGGGGACTTCTTCGACTTTCAATTCTGATGGTTCTTCCTGCTCTTCTGCATTTTTCCTAAAAATAACTTTCATAAGTTCTTTGAAGCTATTGAAATCTACCTGGTATGAGAGTCCTATACCCTGTGTATATCCCTGTTGTTCGGCCAGGAACTGCTGTATCTCATTCTCGCGATTAAATACCTTAGCTCTTAATGTGCCTTCTTCATTGAGCAAGACCTGGACTTCCACATCACCGGCAACGACAGTCTCACTTACCCCACCAACCGGAACACCAAATCTGCCGTTTATCAATACCCGGTCGCTTATCTGGGTTGATACGGTGACCCCGATCCTGTTTTCGGTCTGAATGTCATTCGGGTCGAGATACCCTTGTTCATATGAAAGACCGAAATCAAATTTATCATTTTTGCCGGCCAATACCTGGTTGAGAAGGCCCGAAGCCGTTTGGATTAAATTTCCTGTCACAGCTTGTTCCGTTATACCCGACTCTTGATTTACGAAGGTCCCCTGTGCCAATAGGAAAAAAGCATTTCTCTCTTCAACGGTAGGGTCCTGAAGACGGTACTCGAGTTCGGATTTTACCGTAGAGCTCGTTCCCGGAAACTCAATATTAAAATCAATATTTGGCCGCTCCAGTTCCCCGGTTAATTTGACCACTACTTCCGTCTGTATTCTACGGGTATAACCCGCATTATCCAAAAGGGGTGCAGGGTTTGCATTTAATGCATAAACCGCTTCCATATTCAATTGTGCGGCCAGCGGATCGCGGTCCCAAACAATAGTACCTCCGGGCTTTACACTAAATGTTCTGTCGATAATTCCCAATTTATATCGGTATTCTCCGGTGACCACTACAAAATCTCCGAACATGTTGAATTTTCCATTGGTATTGATCTCAATGAAAATCAGCCCAGCCCCGGTGCCTTTTAAAGAACTGCCGGTTTTCTGATCAACTACGATCTCCACCTCAGCTTCAGGAGTTACATCCAGATCGAATTTTAACTCCAGACCTTCGTAATCTTCCAGCTGTCGCTGTGTATCTACAGTCAACTGTTCTCCTTTTTCGATAAAATTTATAAATGAATAATCACCTACCGAGGCAACATCACTGATGGGTATTTTCAACGAAGTCCCTTCTGCGGTAGCCCCTTCAAAGTCAATATTCAGTGCATTTGTAGGGCCGTAAATACGCCCTCGCCCGTCAACAAAACCGGTGCCGTAGTAGAGAACTTCTTCTTCAAAATCGGTATTGAGAATGAGAAATCGGTCATTGTTAGTATCCACATTAAGGTCGAGCGTCCAATCCTGGAAGAACTTGTGCTTAATTGTCCCGTTTAAGAGGGCACGGGTGTCCATAACAACATCATTGAGCAGGATATCCTGGAACTCAAAAGTTTGGTCGTACAAGTTTACAGTTGCATTTGAACCGAAACTGTAATCCACATTTAAATAAGGTATTGCAACTCCGGCATTATCCATATTTAACAGGCCGTTAATATCAGGATTTCTGATATCTCCACTTA